>NZ_JAFLNG010000497.1 GCF_017427025.1 Streptomyces sp. FH025 | reverse complement strand
GCCGCCTACCCCGCGCCGATGTACCCGCACAAGGCCACCGAGGCCCAGCACCGCGAGCGGCGCATCCGCAGCTTCCAGCCGCGCCGGGGCCGGATGACCAACGCCCAGGCGGGCGCCCTGGACAGAAGCTGGGAGCGGTACGGCATACCGATCGACGGCACTCCGCTGGACCTGCGGGAGCTGTTCGGCGACCTGCCGGTCACCCTGGAGATCGGCTTCGGCATGGGCGAGACCACCGCCGCGATGGCCGCCGCCGACCCGTCGATGGGCATCCTCGCCGCCGACGTGCACACCCCCGGCCACGGCAACCTGCTCGGCATGCTGGAGCGCGACGGCTCGGAGAACGTCCGGCTGGCCGCCGGCGACGCCGTCATCCTGCTGCGCGACATGCTGCCGGACGCCTCCCTGGCCGGGCTGCGGGTCTACTTCGCCGACCCGTGGCCCAAGCCCAAGCACCACAAGCGCCGGCTGATCCAGCCGTCCTTCCTCGACCTCGTGCTGCCCCGGCTCGCCCCCGGCGCCCTGGTCCACTGCGCGACGGACTGGGAGCACTACGCGGAGCAGATGCTGACCGTGCTGTCCGCCTCGCCGGAGCTGGAGAACCTGCACCCCGAGGGTGACGGCAGCAGCTGGCTGGAGCCCGCGGACCACCCGGACGGCAGCATTCCGGGCTACGCTCCCAGGCCGGACTGGCGACCGCTCACCAAGTTCGAACGGGCCGGGATCGCCAAGGGCCACGTGGTTCACGACCTGCTGTTCCGCCGCCGCTGAGCCGTCCGCCGCCGTTCGAACGGGCGGCGGCGCACCCCGGCCGAAATCCCTGCCCCCGCGGGAGGATCCGCCCCGACTCCTCCCGACGGGCGGTCACCGTGTCCTACCCTGTGCCGCATGGGCGACCCGCCCGGCGGCGGGCCCCGGACGCCCGTCCACACCGCCGCCGACGCACCGGCGACGGTTCCGCGCACCGGCGACACCCGGACCATCCCGGGGCCCCGGAGGCGCCGGGCCGACCGGCCGCTGCCCCATCCGACCGGCACGTCCGCGCCCGCCCTGCCCTGGTCACCTGCGACGGCTCCGGGCCGCGGCCGATCGATGGCGATCTCCTCCGTCACCGCGACCGCCGTACTGACCCTGGTCGGCTGCGGGGTGCTGATCCTGCACCTGGTCCAGCGGCAGACCGGCACCGTCGGGCTGCTGGTCGGCCTGGGCCTGGCGGTGGTGCCGCTGCCCTTCGTGCTCGGCGGCCTGGCCTGGCTCAACCTGACCGCCCGGGTGCCGCTGCGGCACACCGTGTTCTGCCTCGGCTGGGGCGCCTGCGCGGCCACCACGGTCGCGATCCTCGCCAACAACTGGACCGCCAGCTACCTGACCTCGCACCAGGGCCCGCTGGGCGAGCTGCTGGGCGCCGGGGTCGCCACCCCGGTCATCGAGGAGAGCGCCAAGGCCACCGCCCTGCTGGTGCTGCTCCTGCCGCTCGGTCAGCGGCTGCGCTGCCGCGGCCGCCGCACCGGGCGCCCCTGCGCGCCGATGCTGCACCGGCCGCCCGCGCCCTGCGGGCCGCGCAGGAGCCGGTGCGAGCGCGGGCCGCACATCCGGGGCGGGCCGCGGCTGCGCCCGTACCTGCGGCCGCTGCCCTACCTGCGCCCGGCCCCGCGCTCCGGCGGGGCGCCGCACGGCCGCTCCCGGCCGCGCACGCTGGCGGCCGGGGTGGTGCTCGGCGGGACGGCGGCCTGCGGCTTCGCCTTCACCGAGAACGCCCTCTACCTGGGCCGGGCCTTCAGCAGCGACCAGCGGCACCGCCTGGACAGCATCGGCCTCGGGGATCCGCCGAGCCTGCGCGACTTCGACTCCACCGTGCAGACCTTCGTGCTGCGCGCCCTGCTCTCCCCCTTCGCCCATCCGCTGTTCACCGCGCTCACCGGGATCGGCCTGGCCGTCGCCCTCACCACCGGGCGGCGCTGGCTGGCCCGGCTGGCCGCACCGGCCGGGCTGCTGCTGGCGATGGCGCTGCACGGCACCTGGAACGCCGCCGCCGGCCTGGGGACGGACGGGTTCCTGGTGGTGTACGGGGTGCTGATGGTGCCGTGCTTCGCGGCGCTGGTCTGCTTCGCCGCCTGGACGAGAGCCCGCTCGGCCCGGCACGCCGCGCGCCGCGACCGGCGGCCCGAGGGGCTGTCCCACGGGGCCGGGGAGCCCGCCTGAAGAACCGATTTCCCATCTCGGCGACTTCCACGTATTGTTGTGTTCACCGACGCGGGGTGGAGCAGCTCGGTAGCTCGCTGGGCTCATAACCCAGAGGTCGCAGGTTCAAATCCTGTCCCCGCTACTCAGTAGCCGAAAAGGCCCGGAGGATTCTTCCTCCGGGCCTTTTCGCATGCCCCGACACCGGCAGAGCACGTTCGTGCCACGAAGCCGTAACGGGCACCCGATCCAAGATCGGCTCCCAGGGAACTCACCGATACTGCTGAGGAAAAATCCAGCAAGTTGGGGAACGGCCGGGCCGTTCCCTGGATAAGGAAGCACCTCATGCTGTCGAAGCGCCTCGCGGCCTCCGCCGCGATCTGCCTGCTCCTGGGGGCCGGCACGGCCGCCTGCGGTGACAACAAGGACAAGGCCGCGGGCTCCGCCGCCGCACCGTCGACCGGCGCCGCGGCGGCCGCGACGCCGACCGCCACCGCCCCCGCCACCCCGACGCCGACCGCGGCCGCCGCACTGGACACCGACAGGCTGTCCGCGCAGGAGATCCAGAAGAAGGCCAAGGACGCGCTGGCCACCGCCACCTCCATGAAGATCGACGGGAGCTTCGGGTCCGCGGACGGCGTCATGAAGATCAACCTGGCGATGGACACCAAAGGTCAGTGCCAGGGCACGATGGGCCTGCCCGGCATGGGCTCGTACGAGCTGATCAGCGACGGCAAGCAGTACTTCATCAAGCCGGACGCGCAGTTCTGGAAGACCTTCGGCGGCCCGAAGGGTGACGCGGTCGCCGAGCTGTTCAAGGGCCGCTACCTGACCGGCTTCCAGAACGACCCCAAGATGAAGGACCTCGCCGAACTCTGCGACCTCTCCGTGGCGAGCAAGCAGATGCTGGATGACGGCCGCGCGGGCGCCCCCACCAAGGGCAGCGCGGGCACCGTCAACGGGGTGAAGACCTTCAGCCTCAAGATGAAGGACGCCAAGGGCCAGCAGTCGTTCCTGCACGTCGCCACCGAGGGCAAGCCGTACCCCGTGCGGGTGGAGCAGACGACCGGCAAGGACGCCGGCAAGATCGACTTCCTCGACTTCGACAAGCCGCTCACCATCACGATGCCCTCGCCGGACAACGTGGTCGACTACACCAAGTTCCAGGACAAGGTGAAGAGCGTCTGAGTCGCGAATAATCCGTTGCCGCCCGGACGGTGGGGTGCCTATGGTGGGCCCACACTGAAAGGAGGTGATCCTGAGTTGAGTTCCATCAGGATGCGTGAGGTGGCTGCTCGCTAGAGCCGCCCCTGCCTGCGCAGGGTGAGGCCCCAGAGGCCTCCGGCAGGCGAAATCCACAGCAGTCACCCGGCCCGCGGGCTCACCGGTACATCCCCGGTGCCTCGGCGCCAGGCCAGTGCACGGGCCTGCGTCGAGGAGCAGCCCGCGGGCCGTCTGCGTTCCCGGCCGCCGGCCGTGCCGTAGCGGCGGCGCCCCGGAGCGTTCCCGCGGTGGGGCCGCGGCGCTAGAGTCGGCGCGGACTCCGCAGCGGAGTGGCGCGGACACAGGGGGTGGGCGATGGCGAAGGCGCGACGGCAGGTCGGTACGTCGGCGCTTCGGGCGGTGCACTGGACGGCCGCCGGGGTGCCGGTCGGGACGGGTCTGCTCGGGCTGCTGCTGTTCGCGCTCGGCCGGGAGGAGGTCTGGCAGGCGCTCGGCGGCGGGCTGGTGGTGGCCGGGGCCTCGGCGGTGCTCGGCGGCGCGCTGGGCTTCCTGTTCGGGGTGCCCCGGGTGCGCGGCGGCTCCGGTGAGCCGCAGGGGTCGTACGCGCCGAACACCAACCTGGAGCAGGTCTCGGACTGGCTCACCAAGGTGCTGCTGGGCGTCGGACTGACCCAGCTCGGCTCGCTCGGGGAGCGGCTGCACGCGCTCGGTACGGCGCTGGCGCCCGCGCTCGGCGGGGAGGACGGCGCCGCGGTGCCGTTCGCGGCCGCGCTGGTCCTGTACTTCCTGGTCTTCGGCTTCCTGGCCGGCTGGCTGGTGACCAGGCTCGCGCTGCCGCGGGTGCTGAACGACGCGGACCAGGCGCTGGACCTCTTCCTGGCCGGGCAGGACCGCGACCGGCGGGGCGACAAGGTCGGCGCGGACGACCTGCGGATGCGCGCGATGCACCAGCTCGGGTTGCTCGGCGACAGCGCGGCGCAACCGGCGGCGCTGGCCACGCAGTTGCCGCCCTCCTCGGGCTCCCCCGCCGGGCCGGAGGGCGTGGTGGCGGAGGTCCGCTCGACCGCGCGGCGTTCGGCGCTGACCGCCGACCAGGTGCGGGACCTCTTCGCGGACGGCTCCGAGGGCCGCCGGATCCAGGCCCTCGCGCTGATGCAGGGCGACCCGTCGTTGGCGGACCTGCCGAGCGTGCTGGACGCGATCGAGCACCCTCGCTCGGGCTTCGAGCAGTACCACGCGCTGCTGGCCGCCCGGGGGCTGCTCTCCTTCCTGCCCGGCGCGGAGGCGCAGCGGCTGCGGGACGCGGTGGCGGCGCAGCTGGTCGACCCGCGGGGCATCCCGTACGGGTCGGACCGCAGCTGGCTGGCGGAGAAGATCCTGTCCCGGTTGCAGGCGACGGCCTTCGTCCCGGCGCAGCCGGCCGGCCCGTCGCCGGCTGCGGCCGCGCCGCCGTCCGCGCCGTCGGTCGCGCCGTCGTCCGGCGACGGCTCCCGGGGCGGCGGCTCCTAGACGGTGAAGCGCAGTTCGGGCTGCTCCCAGGGGGTCTTGACCTGCGGCGGGCGGGTGCCGGTGCGCTCGGCGCCCATCCGCAGGTAGAAGCCCTCGGCGGGCGGGTGGGAGACGACCTTGACCGAGGCGATCCCGGCCGCCCGGGCCCGGTCGAGCATGTCCGTGATCAGCTTCCGCCCGATGCCGAGCCCCTGGGTCTCGTCGGCGACGAACATGAGGTCCAGTTCGGCCGGTTCGCGGATCAGCCCGTAGAAGCCGAGCAGCCGGTCGGTGTCGGCGTCGACGGCGAGGAACACCTCGTGGCGGGCGAGGTAGTCGGGCCTCATCCGGTAGCCGTCGATCATCGCGAAGTACTCGCCCCGGTAGGCGGAGGAGGCCTGCATCAGTGCGGTGAGTCGGTCGGCGTCGGCCGCGTCGGCACGCCGGATCGTCGTCTCGGTCATGCAGCGAGTATAGGGGTGAATATGCCTAGTGACTATTACATGCTGACCGACGGCGATGGTCGGCCGCGCGCAGCACCAGCACTTTCCGGCTCCGGCCGTCCTCGGCCCGGGGAAGGCGGCGGACCTCGCTGGCTATCCGGCGCTCGCCGAGCGCGTGGCGCAGCCGGTCGAGGTGGCCGCAGCGGCGGCCGTAGCCGTCGCACAGCGGCTGCACCCGCACCTCGCCCGCCGGGGAGGTCACCCGGACCAGCTCGGCCAGGGCGGCCAACTGGTGCTCGGGGCCGAACAGTTCGGGGTAGGCGAAGAGCAGGAAGCCGCTCAGGGCGAGGGCGAAGGCGCCGTCCGCGAACGGCAGCCGGGGCAGTGCGGCGGCCACGTACCGCTGCGGGTGGACGGCCGAGTCGGCGGCGAACAGCCGGCGGGCGCGGTCCCAGCCGCGCAGGTAGCGCTCCACGCGCTCCACGCGGTACGGGCCGTGCGGACCGTACGG
>NZ_JAFLNG010000496.1 GCF_017427025.1 Streptomyces sp. FH025 | reverse complement strand
ACCAGCGCGCCCCGCTCCCGTTGGACACCAGGCCGGCCGAGGTGCGCCAGGCCGCCAAGGCGCCCCGCCTCGGTGCGGCCGCCCAACAGCCCTGCAACACCGCCGACTTCACCGGCCGGACCGGCAGCGACCTGGTCCAGCACATCACGGCCGCCGACCTCCAGTGCGTCAACGGCCTGTTCCAGCTCACCGGCGGGGACGCGAAGGGCGCGTTCCGCGAGGAGCAGATGACCACCGTCGCGTACGCGCTGCGCGACGCCGCCGGCGGCTACCCGGGTGACGACTCCACCTCCGTCGAGCAACTGGTGCTCTACCTGCGCGCCGGTTACTACGTGCAGTGGTACCACCCGAACGACGTCGGCACCTACGGCACCACCCTGCAGACCGCGATCCGCTCCGGGCTGGACGCCTTCTTCGGCAGCGCGCACTCGCGCGACGTCAGCTCGGCCAACGCCCCCATCCTCGGCGAGGCCGTCACCCTGATCGACAGCGCCCAGGAGAACATCCGCTACCTGTGGGTGGTCAAGCAGCTGCTGACCGACTACAACAGCGCCACCTGGAACCCGGCCGGCATGGCGTGGTCGGTGAACCCGGCGTTCACCGTGCTCTTCCGCGGCCACCAGGTGACCGGCTTCGACGCGGCCGTGGAGGCCGACCCGAGCGTGCTGGACGCGCTGTCCGCGTTCGTCACCCGCAACGAGGACCAGCTCGGCGGCGACTACGACGTGCTGGTCTACAACGGGACCAACGAGCTGGCCCGCTTCCTGAAGGACACGGCGCTCCAGGCCAAGGTCCGTCCGCTCGTCAAGGCGCTGGCCGCGCAGTCCGCGCCGAGCGGCCGCACCGTCCACCAGTGGGCCGCGATCGCCGCGGCGGTCGGCTACTACGACGCCGCCAACTGCTCCTACTACGGCACCTGCAACGCCGCCGACCAGCTCAAGTCGGGCGTGCTGACGGTGAACTACACCTGTAGCCCGAGCATCAAGCTGATCGCCCAGGCACTGGACGCCACCCAGCTCGCCACCGCCTGCACCAGCCTCACCGGCCAGGACGCCTACTTCCACTCGGTGGTCCGTGACAACGGCCCGGTCAAGGACGACAACAACACCACGATCGAGGTCGTGGTCTTCCACTCCTCCCTCGACTACCAGGTGCTGGCCGCCGCCATCTACGGCATCGACACCAACAACGGCGGGATGTACCTGGAGGGCAACCCGGCGACCGTCGGCAACCAGCCGCGCTTCCTCTGCTACGAGGCCGAGTGGGCCCGCCCGGCCTTCCAGATCTGGAACCTCAACCACGAGTACACCCACTACCTCGACGGCCGCTTCGACATGTACGGCGACTTCAACGCCGGCATGACCACCCCGACCGTCTGGTGGGTCGAGGGCTTCGCCGAGTACATCTCCTACTCGTACCGCCAGGTCAACAACGACGGCGCCATCGCGGCGGCCGCCAGGCACACCTACCGGCTGAGCGACCTCTTCGACACCGTCTACGGCGACCAGGACCGGGTCTACCGCTGGGGCTACCTCGCCGTCCGCTACATGCTGGAGCAGCACCGCTCCGACATGGACGCCGTGCTCGCCAAGTACCGGGTGGGGGACTGGGCCGGCGCCCGCACCCTGCTCAAGACCACCATCGGCACCCGCTACGACGCCGACTTCGACAGCTGGCTGACCGCCTGCGCGAACGGCGCCTGCGCGACCACCCCGACCGTGCCGCAGGTGCCCGAGTGCACCGCCGCCGACACCCGCCAGCTGGGCGCCGGCTGCGCCCGCAGCAACGTCGCCGCCACCACCGGCAACTACGCGCACTTCTACGTCCTGGTGCCGGCCGGCACCCAGCAGGTGAAGATCACCACCAGCGGCGGGACGGGCAACGGCGACCTCTACTACAACCCCGCCGGCTGGGCGTACACCAACGCCTACGCGACGCGCTCGGCGGGACCGGACAACTCCGAGACGCTGACCGTCACCAACCCGCCGGCCGGGTACGTGTACTTCAGCCTCTACGCCCAGCAGGGCTTCAGCGGGGTGACCGTCACCAGCCAGTTCTGACCGAACCCGCGAGGGGCCGCCCCGGCGATCCGGCCGGGGCGGCCCCCCGTCCGTACGACCCCACCCGTCGCCCGCCTCACTCGCCGATCCGCACCAGCGCCAGGGTGATGTTGTCCGGCCCGCCCTCCTCGATCGCCGCCTTCCACAGCTCGAAGGCGGCCCGGCCGTCGGCCCGCTCCTCCTCCCGGTACGAGCGGGCGAGCAGTTCGGCCAGGTCCTCCTCGGGCACCGGGTCGGTCAGGCCGTCGCTGCACACCAGGTAGCGGTCGCCGACGGCCAGCGGGGCGGCGCGCACGTGCGGCTCGACGTAGGTGAGCCCGAGCGAGCCGCCCAGGGTCTGGGTGACCACCGAGGTGGTGCGCCGGCCGGGCGGCAGCGGTGGGCTGTCGTCCACGCTCACCCGGTGCAGCCCCTCCCCGGTGATCCGGTAGATCCGGCTGTCGCCTACGTTGAAGGCCACCGCCTGCTCGGGCAGCACCACCAGCCCGGCCACCGTGGTACCCATCGCGGCCAGCTCCGGCCGGTCGGCGGCGGCCGCGTACACGGCCCGGTTGCACTCCTGGAGCTCCTCCCGGACGGCCTCCTCGCCGTCCAGCGCGGCCCCGGCGGCGGCGAGCCTGCGGGCCACCAGGGCGCTGGCCACCTCGCCGCCGGGGTGGCCGCCCAGTCCGTCGGCCACCGCGACCACGCAGGGCGGGCCGAGCGGGAAGAGCAGGGTCTGCGGGTTGGTGGTCACGGTGGCGCAGAGCGTCCACGGCCCGACCGCGAGGCTGTCCTCGTTGTGCTCCCGCACCAGGCCCTCGTGGCTCAGTGCGCTCACCGCGATGTACGGCGCCATCGGTTCGCCGCCCTTCCGGAGCTGCCCTCCCGTTGCCGGTGTCCCTCCTTCCATTGTCGGGGGAATAACGATCCGCACCCAGGTGCTAAGGTGGTTGAAAGTTGGACTACCTGGGACGTGGGAGAGCATCATGCAGTTCGGAATCTTCTCCGTCGGCGACGTGACGACCGACCCGACCACCGGCCGCACCCCGAGCGAGCACGAGCGGATCAAGGCGATGGTCGCGATCGCCAAGAAGGCCGAGGAGGTCGGCCTGGACGTCTTCGCGACCGGCGAGCACCACAACCCGCCGTTCGTCCCGTCCTCGCCGACGACCATGCTCGGCTACATCGCCGCGCAGACCGACCGCATCATCCTCTCCACCTCCACCACGCTGATCACCACCAACGACCCGGTGAAGATCGCCGAGGACTTCGCGATGCTGCAGCACCTCGCCGACGGCCGGATGGACCTCATGATGGGCCGCGGCAACACCGGCCCGGTCTACCCCTGGTTCGGCAAGGACATCCGCCAGGGCATCCCGCTCGCCGTCGAGAACTACGCGCTGCTGCACCAGCTGTGGCGCGAGGAGGTCGTGGACTGGCAGGGCCGCTTCCGCACCCCGTTGCAGTCCTTCACCTCCACCCCGCGCCCGCTGGACGACGTCCCGCCGTTCGTCTGGCACGGCTCGATCCGCAGCCCCGAGATCGCCGAGCAGGCCGCCTACTACGGGGACGGCTTCTTCGCGAACAACATCTTCTGGCCCAAGGAGCACTTCAAGAAGCTGATCAACCTCTACCGCGAGCGCTACGCCCACTACGGCCACGGCACGCCCGAGCAGGCGATCGTCGGCCTCGGCGGGCAGGTGTTCATGCGGAAGAACTCCCAGGACGCGGTGCGCGAGTTCCGCCCGTACTTCGACAACGCGCCGGTGTACGGGCACGGGCCCTCGCTGGAGGAGTTCACCGAGCAGACCCCGCTGACCGTCGGCAGCCCGCAGGAGGTCATCGAGAAGACGCTGACCTTCCGCGAGACCTTCGGCGACTACCAGCGCCAGCTGTTCCTGATGGACCACGCCGGCCTCCCGCTGAAGACCGTGCTGGAGCAGCTGGACCTGCTCGGCGAGGAGGTCGTGCCGGTGCTGCGCGAGGAGTTCGCCAAGGGCCGCCCGGCCGGAGTGCCGGACGGGCCGACCCACGCCGCGCTGGTCGCGGCCCGCGACGAAGAGAACGAGAAGAAGGACGAGAAGGCGGAGGTGGCCAAGTGACCGCGTTCAAGCTGGCGGTGGTGAGCGCCGGACTGAGCAAGCCGTCCTCGACGCGCCTGCTGGCGGACCGGCTCGCCGAGTCGACCGTACGCCAACTCGCCCTTCAGGGCCGGGAGGTGGAGGTGACCGTGGTCGAACTGCGGGACCTCGCCGTGGACATCGCGAACAACTTCGTCACCGGCTTCCCGGCCGCCGCGCTGCGCGAGGCGATCGAGGCGGTGACGGACGCGGACGCGCTGATCGCGGTGACGCCGATCTTCACCGCCTCGTACAGCGGCCTGTTCAAGTCCTTCTTCGACGTGATCGACAACGACGCGCTGACCGGCAAGCCGGTGCTGGTCGCCGCCACCGGCGGCACGCCCCGGCACTCGCTCGCCCTGGAGCACGCCGTCCGGCCGCTGTTCAGCTACCTGCGCGCGGTGGTGCTGCCGACCGCCGTGTACGCGGCCACCGACGACTGGGGCGCGACGGGCGACGGCCGTACCGACGGGCTGCCGCGCCGTATCGACCGGGCGGCGGGCGAGCTGGCCGCCCTGCTGGCCGGCCGCAGCCCGGCGACGCCCTCGCTTCCCGAGCAGGTGGTCCCGTTCGCCGAGCAGTTGGCGGCGCTGCGGGTCTGAAGCCGAGGGTCTGAAGCCGAGGGTCTGACGCCGGGGGTCCGCAACGGGCCGGGGGGCGGGTGCGCGATGCGGCGCACCCGCCCCCGGCCCGTGTTCCGGCTCGGTCCGGTGGCCACCCGGACGGCGCTGCCCGGCCACTCGAACGGCCCCGTCGGAGGATCCTCCGACGGGGCCGTTCGACCCGCTCACCAGGGCCGTTCGGCTGCGTGTCGACCGTGCCGGATTGTCCGCTATGCGATGTAATCATTGGCATGATCACATTAGTGCTGGTCCCTCATGCCGTGCACAGGGCCGAACCGTCATGACGGGGCCCACCCCCGGCCGCGAGGAGATCCGCCGGCTGGCCCGGCTCGACCCCTTCGAGCTGAAGGCCGAGTTCATCCGGCTCGCCGAGGAGTACCGGCGGGGCAGGCCCGGGCAGAAGGGCAGGTCCACCTCCCATCTGCTCAACGCCGGCCGCGGCAACCCGAACTGGGTCTGCACCGGCCCGCGCGAGGCGGGCCTCGCCCTCGGCCACTTCGCGCTCGCCGAGAGCCGCCGGGTCTGGACCGCCGACAACCTCGGCGGCATGCCCGAACAGGCGGGCCTGGCGACCAGGTTCGACTCCTTCGTCCGCAGCCACCCCGAGCTGCCCGGCATCGAGCTGCTCCGGCGCAGCGTCGAACTCGCCGTCGACCGCTTCGGGTTCGACCGCGAAGCCTTCCTCCACGAGCTCACCGACGCCGCCATCGGCGACAACTACCCGGCGCCCGGCCGGATGCTGGTGCACGCCGAGCAGATCGTCCGAGGCTATCTGCACGAGGAGTTGATGGGGCGTCATCCGGTCTCGGAGCGGCAACCCGAGCTGTTCGCCACCGAGGGCGGCACCGCGGCCGTGTGCTACGTCTTCGACTCGCTGACGAAGAACGGCCTGCTGCGCAAGGGCGACCGGATCGCCCTGATGGTGCCGGTGTTCGGCCCGTACCTCGGCATCCCCGAACTGGACACCTACGACTTCGAGTTGGTCGAGATCCAGGCCGACAGGACGGTCGAGACCGGCGTGCGGGAGTGGCGCTACCCGCCCGAGGAGGTCGCCAAGCTGGCCGA
>NZ_JAFLNG010000495.1 GCF_017427025.1 Streptomyces sp. FH025 | reverse complement strand
AGCGCGAACGGTCGGCGCTCCCCGGGCGGCTGGTGCTGGGCACGGACGGCTGGGCGGTGATCGCCCTCGACTCCGCCGACGGCGCCGTCCGCGCGGTCGACCCTGACTACGCGACCGCCCGGCACTGCAACGCGGACCTGCGCGCGTTCGTCCGCTGCCTGGAGCTGTTCGCCGGCTGGTGGCCCGCTCTGCGCGGGCTCGACCCGGCGGCCGCGGGCGGGGCGGTGGAGGCGCTGCAGCGCGGCCTGGTGGAGCTGGACGGCACGGTCTTCGGCGATCCGGAGAACTGGTGGGCCGTCATCGTGGAACAGCTGTGGGACGGCCTGCTCTGACGGCGGCGGGTGCCCGGAGCCGTACCGACCGTAACGGCGGACCGCTCGGGCACGGAAGGTCCTCGAACGACCAGGACCAGCACTAATACCGTCACAACCGATCTCCGCCGGAGTCGGATGTCGTAGCGTGGAGAGTTATGCGACTCGGTGTGCTCGACGTAGGTTCCAACACGGTCCACTTCCTCGTGGTGGACGCCCATCCGGGTGCCGCCCCGCTGGCCGCGTACTCGCACAAGGCCGAGTTGCGCCTGGCCGAGCTGCTGGACGATTCCGGCGCGATAAGCGAGGAAGGCATCGAGCGGCTGGTCGGCCACGTCGCCTCCTCGCTGCGGGTCGCCGAGGACAAGGGCGTGGTCGACATCCTGCCCTTCGCCACCTCCGCCATCCGCGAGGCCGCCAACGGCGAGGAGGTGCTGCGCCGGGTGGCCGCCGAGACCGGCGTCGAGCTGCGGGTGCTCTCCGGGCAGGACGAGGCCCGGCTCACCTTCCTGGCCGTCCGCCGCTGGTTCGGCTGGTCCTCGGGCCGGCTGCTCAACCTGGACATCGGCGGCGGCTCGCTGGAGATCGCCTGCGGCCTGGACGAGCAGCCCGACGTCGCCTGTTCGCTGCCGCTGGGCGCCGGCCGGCTGACCGCCCGCTGGCTGCCCGGGGACGTCGCCGACGCGGACGGGCTGCGCGAGCTGAGACGGCACGTCCGGGCCCAGATCGCCACCGTGGTCGGCGAGATCTCCCGGCTCGGGCCGCCGCAGCACGCCGTCGCCACCTCCAAGACCTTCAAGCAGCTGGCCCGGATGACGGGTGCCGCCCCCGCCGACGCCGGCCCGTACGCCGACCGCCGGCTCACCCGCAGCGGGCTGTCCGCCTGGCTGCCGCGGCTGTCATCGATGACCGTCGCCGAGCGCGCGCGGATCCCCGGCGTCTCCGAGGGCCGGGCCAGGCAGCTGCTGGCCGGGGCACTGGTCGCCGACGCCGCGATGGACCTGTTCGGCCTGGAGGAGCTGGACGTCTGCCCGTGGGCGCTGCGCGAGGGCATCATCCTGCGCCAGCTGGACTCGATGGACAGCCCCGCCGACCGCCGCCGGCCCGCGCTCACCCTCTGAGCCGCCGCACCGGATCGGACCGGACCGCACCGGACCGCACCGGATCGGACCGGCGCGGGCGTGCCGGTCGTCACTCCGCCGGGCATCCGGTCCCGTTCGCCGCGCGCTCCGCTTACGCTGTCTCCCGTGGTGCAACCAGCGGGCGAGGACGGGACGCGGGAGGACCGCGCCTCCGGAGGAGCCGGGCAGTCGCGGTCGGACGGCCCGCGCCGCCGGCTCGGCGAGGCGGTGAAGGGCGCCACCGCGGCGCAGGCCGCCAAGGCCGTCAAGGCGGCCCAGCGCACCGCGAAGAAGGCCACCCCGAAGGCCGTCGCGAAGCAGGCCGCCACCACCGCGAAGAAAGCCACCACCACCGCGAAGAAGGCCGCCACCAAGCGGACGGCCACCGCGAAGCAGGCCGTCACGAAGCAGGCCGTCACGAAGAAGTCGGCCGTCGACCGGCCGACCGCCGCCAAGCCGGCCGCCCCGAAGAAGGCCCCGGCCAAGGAGCAGCCCCGCGAGACCCGCACCGCCCGGGCCGCCGGCGCCGCCAAGGCCGCCGTCCAGTCGGTGCGCTCGGTCAAGGCCGCCAAGCGCGAGGCCGCCCGCCCGCCGCTGCTGCGCACCACCGACCGGCTGGTGCTGCCCCAGCATCCGGCCCTGCACATCCCCGACACCAAGGTCGTCCTGTCCACCGCCTCGGTGTACCCGGCGAGCACCGCCGTCGCCTTCGAGCTGGCCGCCAAGCTCGGCTACGACGGGGTCGAGGTGATGGTCTGGAACGACCCGGTCAGTCAGGACATCGAGGCCCTGCGCCGGCTCTCCGACGCCCACCAGATGCCGATCCTGGCCGTGCACGCGCCCTGCCTGCTGATCACCCAGCGGGTGTGGACCACCGACCCGTGGACGAAGCTGGTCCGGGCCCGGGCGGCGGCCGAGAAGCTCGGCGCGAGCGCCGTCGTCGTCCATCCGCCGTTCCGCTGGCAGCGGCAGTACGCCCGCGAGTTCGTCGAGGGCATCAACCGGATGGCGGGCGAGACCGACGTCCGCTTCGCCGTCGAGAACATGTACCCGTGGCGCTACCGCGACCGCGAGGTGCTCGCGTACGCGCCCGGCTGGGACGTCACGGACGAGGAGTACCGGCACTTCACCATCGACCTCTCGCACGTCGCCACCTCCCGGATCGACGCCTTCGCCATGGTCGAGCGGATGGGCGACCGGCTGGGCCACGTCCACCTGGCCGACGGCAGCGGCTCCGGCAAGGACGAGCACCTGATCCCCGGCCGGGGCAACCAGCCCTGCGCCGAGCTGCTGGAGCACCTGGCCCGCACCGGCTTCGACGGCCACGTGGTGCTGGAGGTCAACACCCGCCGCTCCGCGTCCCCCGCCGAACGCGAGGCCGACCTGGCCGAAGCCCTGGCATTCACCCGCTTGCACCTGGCCACCCCCTCGCGCGTACGCTGAGCCCTCGTGCCCGCACGGGCGCGAACTGCCGTTCGGAGGGGGAGAGATGACGGAGGGTCGGAACTACCGGGAGGCCGCCGAGAGCTTCGGCGGGGTCGCCGAGGAGTACGACCGGGGCCGCCCCGGCTACCCGGACGAGCTGTTCGACGCCCTGGAGCGGCTCTGGGGCCGCAGCCTCAAGGGCGCCCGGGTCCTGGACGTCGGCGCGGGCACCGGCATCGCGACCAGGCTGCTGGCCGCCCGGGGCGCGGAGGTCGTCGCCGTCGAGCCCAGCGCGGGCATGGCCGACCGGTTCCTGGCCTCCTCGCCCACGCTGCCGCTGGTCCGCGGCACCGGTGACGACCTGCCCTTCCACGACCACTCCGCGGACCTGGTCACCTACGCCCAGGCCTTCCACTGGACGTACCCCGAGCGGTCCGTCCCCGAGGCGATCCGGGTGCTGCGGCCCGGCGGCGCCATCGCCGCCTGGTGGAACGTGTACGACGAGACCGTGCCGTGGGTCCGGGCCCGGGGTGAGCGGATGGCCGCCGCCCTGCCCGAGCGCTACCACGGCTACGGCGGGATCGGACGGCACACCAGCCACTTCGCGCCGGCCGGCCTGGCGGTCGAGCGGGCGGTGCTGCACTGGGAGCGGCGGGTCACCGTCGAGCACGTGCTCACCGACCTCACCTCCCGCTCGTACCTGGCCTCGCTCGCCCCGGAGGAGCGGGCGCCGGTGCTGGCCGCCGAACGGGAGGCCATGCTGGCCGAGTTCCCGGACGGCGTCGTGGTCGAGCCGTTCGCCGTGGACCTCACCGTGGCCGTCACCCGGCACTGAACCACGGCCGTCACCCGGCACCGGCCCGCGGCCCTCAAGCGGATCGGCCCGCGGCCCTCAAGCGGACCGGCCCACGGCCCTCAAGCGGACCGACCCCGCCCTGCCCGCCTGCCCGCATCGCGGACGGGCCGTCCGCCGGCCGGACGGCGGGCGTAGGCTCGGTAGCCACAGCCCGGCCCCCGCAACCCGAACCCTCCTCCCGCGGGGCGCCGGCGAGAGCCCGAAGGAGTGGAACACAGTGCCCGAGCTGAGGTCCCGTACGGTCACCCACGGTCGCAACATGGCAGGCGCCCGGGCGCTTCTCCGGGCCGCCGGCGTAGCCCGCGAGGACTTCGGCAAGCCGATCATCGCGGTCGCCAACTCCTTCACCGAGTTCGTCCCCGGCCACACCCACCTCCAGCCGGTCGGCCGGATCGTCTCCGAGGCGATCAAGCAGGCGGGCGGCATCCCGCGCGAGTTCAACACCATCGCCGTGGACGACGGCATCGCGATGGGCCACGGCGGCATGCTTTACTCGCTGCCCTCGCGCGATCTGATCGCCGACTCGGTCGAGTACATGGTCAACGCGCACTGCGCGGACGCGCTGATCTGCATCTCCAACTGCGACAAGATCACCCCGGGCATGCTGATGGCCGCGCTGCGCCTCAACATCCCGACCGTCTTCGTCTCCGGCGGCCCGATGGAGGCCGGCAAGGCCACCCTGGTCGACGGCACCGTGCGCAAGCTCGACCTGGTCGACGCGATCTCCCAGGCGGTCAACGAGAACGTCTCCGACGAGGACATCGCGATCATCGAGGAGAACGCCTGCCCGACCTGCGGCTCGTGCTCCGGCATGTTCACCGCCAACTCGATGAACTGCCTCACCGAGGCGATCGGCCTCTCGCTGCCCGGCAACGGCTCGGTGCTCGCCACCCACACCGCCCGCCGGGCGCTGTACGAGAAGGCCGGCCGGACGGTCGTCGAGATCGCCAACCGGCACTACGGCCAGGACGACGCCTCGGTGCTGCCCCGCGCGATCGCCACCCGCGCCGCCTTCGAGAACGCCATG
This sequence comes from Streptomyces sp. FH025, assembly GCF_017427025.1. GTDB lineage: Bacteria > Actinomycetota > Actinomycetes > Streptomycetales > Streptomycetaceae > Kitasatospora. The sequence goes on along the minus strand of NZ_JAFLNG010000495.1, from coordinate 1,118 downwards.
GCCCTGGACATCGCCATGGGCGGTTCGACCAACACGATCCTGCACCTGCTCGCCGCCGCCCAGGAGGCCGAGCTGGACTTCGACATGCGGGCGATCGACGCGATCTCCCGCAAGGTGCCCTGCCTGTCCAAGGTCGCGCCGAACGGCTCGTACTACATGGAGGACGTGCACCGGGCCGGCGGCATCCCGGCCATCCTCGGCGAGCTGTACCGGGCCGGGCTGCTCAACGAGGACGTCCACACCGTGCACGCCGACTCGCTCGCCGAGTGGCTCAAGACCTGGGACGTGCGCGGCGGTTCGCCCTCCGCCGAGGCCGTCGAACTGTGGCACGCCGCCCCCGGCTGCAAGCGCTCCGCCGAGGCCTTCTCGCAGTCCGAGCGCTGGGAGTCGCTGGACACCGACGCGGCGAAGGGCTGCATCCGCAGCGCCGAGCACGCCTACTCGGTCGAGGGCGGCCTCGCCGTCCTGTACGGCAACCTCGCCGAGGACGGCTGCATCGTGAAGACGGCCGGCGTGGACGAGTCGATCTGGACCTTCAGCGGCCCGGCCGTCGTGGTCGAGTCCCAGGAGGACGCCGTCGAGGCGATCCTCGCCAAGCGGGTCAAGGAGGGCGACGTCGTCGTCATCCGCTACGAGGGCCCCAAGGGCGGCCCGGGCATGCAGGAGATGCTCTACCCGACGTCCTTCCTCAAGGGCCGCGGCCTCGGCAAGGCCTGCGCGCTGGTCACCGACGGCCGCTTCTCCGGCGGCACCTCGGGCCTGTCCATCGGCCACGCCTCCCCGGAGGCGGCCTCCGGCGGCACCATCGCCCTGGTCGAGGACGGCGACACCATCGCCATCGACATCCCGGGTCGGAGGATCTCCCTGGAGGTGCCGGAGGAGGTCCTGGCCGAGCGCCGTCGCGCGCTGGAGGCCGCGGGCGGCTACCGGCCGAAGAACCGCGACCGCCAGGTCAGCCAGGCCCTGCGCGCCTACGCGGCGATGGCCACCTCGGCCGACAAGGGCGCCGTCCGGGACGTCAGCAAGCTCGGCTGAGCCGGGTACGAGGAACCCGTACGAGGAACCGTACGAGGATCTGTACAAGGAGGAGTCGTCCCGCTGGACGGGACGGCTCCTCC
>NZ_JAFLNG010000494.1 GCF_017427025.1 Streptomyces sp. FH025 | reverse complement strand
CAGGAGCTTGGCATGCACGGCGACACGCGGGACCAGTCCACACCGATGGCCGAAGCCCTCGACGCTGCGGTCGCGGAATCCACCGGACGGATGGATTCTGACACTCGGACAGACCCGGCGATGCCGTCGCCCAGGGTGTCCGGGGCGGTCCGTACCGAATCCTCCGAGGGCCGGGCCCCGACAGCGCAGTCCTCCACGGCCCAGCCCTCCGCCGGGCCCCGGCAACCCGGGGCCGAGGAGGGCCGGGCCGCGGCACCCCGCAGGCGCACCACCACCACGCGCCGCGCCACCGCCACCACGACGGCCACCACCAGCCGGGCCGCCGACCCCGGGTCCGCCGCGCCCTCCACCGGCAGGGGCGACACCGGGAGCACCACCCGGAGCACCACCGCCAAGAGCGGCGCCGCCAAGACCGCCACCAAGCCCTCCGCCCGCAAGACGACAGAGAGCGACACCGTGATCGGCCGCATCCCCGTCCTGGACGTCACCCCCCTCGTCGACTCCGGCCGCCGCCCGGCCAAGGCCGCCGTCGGCGAGACCTTCCTGGTCACCGCGACCGTCTTCCGCGAGGGCCACGACGCCGTCAACGCCAACGTCGTGCTGCGCGACCCGCGCGGCCGCAGCGGCCCGTGGACACCGATGCGCGAACTCGCCGAGGGCAGCGACCGCTGGGGCGCGTACGTCACCCCGACCGCGCCCGGCCGCTGGTCGTTCCTGGTGGAGGCGTGGAGCGACCCGGTCGCCACCTGGCGCAAGACCGCCGCGATCAAGCTTCCGGCCGGGATCGACACCGCGCTGGTGCTGGAGGAGGGCGCCCGGCTGCTGGACCAGGCCGCCGCCGGGGTGCCGAAGAAGGAGGGCCGCGCGCACGTGCTGGCCGCCGTCGACGCGCTGCGCGACCCGGGGCTGCCGCCGCTGTCCCGGCTGGCCGCCGCGCTCGCCCCCGAGGTGCTGGAGCTGCTGACCCGCTACCCGCTGCGCGAGCTGGTCAGCGCCTCCCGTCCGCTGCCGCTCCAGGTGGACCGGGAGCGCGCGCTGTTCGGCTCCTGGTACGAGTTCTTCCCCCGTTCGGAGGGCGCCGTGGTGGACCCGGCCGGGGTCGAGCCGCCGCGCTCGGGCACCCTGCGCACCGCCGCCGAGCGGCTGCCGGCGGTCGCCGCGATGGGCTTCGACGTGGTCTACCTGCCGCCGGTCCACCCGATCGGGCGAGCCTTCCGCAAGGGCCCGGACAACACCCTGACGGCCGGTCCGCACGACGTCGGCTCGCCCTGGGCGATCGGCTCCCCCGAGGGCGGCCACGACGCCGTCCACCCGGACCTCGGCACCATCGAGGACTTCGACCACTTCGTCGCCGAGGCGCGGGAGCTGCACCTGGAGGTGGCACTGGACTTCGCCCTCCAGTGCTCCCCCGACCACCCGTGGGTGAACAAGCACCCGGAATGGTTCAGCCACCGCGCGGACGGCACCATCGCCTACGCCGAGAACCCGCCGAAGAAGTACCAGGACATCTATCCGATCAACTTCGACCAGGACATGGAAGGAATCGTCAAGGAAACCATCCGGATCCTTCGGTTCTGGATGGCACACGGTGTCAGGATCTTCCGGGTCGACAATCCGCACACCAAACCGGTGGTGTTCTGGGAGAAGGTGCTCGGCGACATCGCCCGCACCGACCCCGACGTCGTGTTCCTGGCGGAGGCCTTCACCCGCCCGGCGATGATGCACACCCTCGCGAAGATCGGTTTCCACCAGTCGTACACGTACTTCACCTGGCGCAACACCAAGACGGAACTCACCGAGTACCTCACCGAACTCACCGGCGACACGGCCGCCTACATGCGACCCAACTTCTTCGCCAACACCCCGGACATCCTGCACGAGTTCCTCCAGCACGGCGGCCGCGCCGCCTTCGCGATCCGCGCGGTGCTCGCCGCCACCCTCTCCCCGAGCTACGGCGTCTACGCCGGCTACGAGCTGTTCGAGAACGAGCCGGCCCACCCGGGCTCCGAGGAGTACCTGCACTCGGAGAAGTACGAACTGCGCCCGCGCGACTGGAGCGCTGCCGACACCCTCGCCCCGCTGCTCACCGTGCTGAACCGGCTGCGGCGCCGGCACCCCGCCCTCCAGCAGCTGCGCAACCTGCGCTTCCACCCCACCGACAACGAGCAGGTGCTCGCCTACTCCAAGACCGCGACCACCGCCGAGGGCCTCACCGACCAGGTCATCACCGTGGTCAACCTCGACCCGCACCACGTCCGGGAGGCCACCGTCACGCTCGACGGCGAGGGCCCGTACACGGTGCACGACGAGCTCACCGGCGCCGTCTACACGTGGGGCCGGCACAACTACGTCCGGCTCGATCCCTCAGCCGAGCCGGCCCACCTCCTCACGGTTCGGAGGAACCCAGCGTGACAGTGAACGAGCCCGTCCCCGACACCTTCCCCGAGACCTCGAAGAAGAAGCTCGACCCCCAGTGGTTCAAGCGTGCGGTCTTCTACGAGGTCCTGGTGCGGTCCTTCCAGGACAGCAACGGCGACGGGGTCGGGGACCTGAAGGGGCTCACGGCCAAGCTCGACTACCTCCAGTGGCTCGGGATCGACTGCCTCTGGCTCCCGCCGTTCTTCGCCTCGCCGCTGCGCGACGGCGGGTACGACGTCTCCGACTACACGTCGGTGCTGCCGGAGTTCGGCGACCTCGCCGACTTCATGGAGTTCGTCGACGCCGCGCACGCCCGCGGCATGCGCATCATCATCGACTTCGTCATGAACCACACCAGCGACCAGCACCCGTGGTTCCAGGCCTCGCGGACCGACCCGGACGGCCCGTACGGCGACTTCTACATGTGGGCCGACGACGACAAGCAGTACCCGGACGCCCGGATCATCTTCGTCGACACCGAGACCTCCAACTGGACGTACGACCCGGTCCGCAAGCAGTACTTCTGGCACCGGTTCTTCTCCCACCAGCCGGACCTCAACTACGACAACCCCCGGGTCCAGGACGAGATGATCGCCGGGCTGCGGTTCTGGCTCGACCTCGGGATCGACGGCTTCCGGCTGGACGCCGTGCCCTACCTGTTCGCCCGCGAGGGCACCAACTGCGAGAACCTGCCGGAGACCCACGAGTTCCTCAAGCGGGTCCGCAAGGAGATCGACGCCGACTACCCCGACACGGTGCTGCTCGCCGAGGCGAACCAGTGGCCGGAGGACGTGGTCGACTACTTCGGCGACTTCGCCTCCGGCGGCGACGAGTGCCACATGGCGTTCCACTTCCCGGTGATGCCGCGGATCTTCATGGCGGTGCGCCGCGAATCCCGCTACCCGGTGTCGGAGATCCTCGCCAAGACCCCGGAGATCCCGGGCGGCTGCCAGTGGGGCATCTTCCTGCGCAACCACGACGAGCTGACCCTGGAGATGGTCACCGACGAGGAGCGCGACTACATGTACGCGGAGTACGCCAAGGACCCCCGGATGCGCGCCAACGTGGGCATCCGCCGCCGGCTCGCCCCGCTGCTGGAGAACGACCGCAACCAGATCGAGCTGTTCACCGCCCTGCTCCTCTCCCTGCCCGGCTCGCCGGTGCTCTACTACGGGGACGAGATCGGCATGGGCGACAACATCTGGCTGGGCGACCGGGACGGCGTGCGCACGCCGATGCAGTGGACCCCGGACCGCAACGCGGGTTTCTCCTCCGCCGACCCGGGCAGGCTCAGTCTGCCACCCATCATGGACCCGGTGTACGGCTACCAGGTGACCAACGTCGAGGCGCAGCAGAGCAGTTCGAGTTCGCTGCTGCACTGGACGCGTCGCATGATCGAGATCCGCAAGCTCAATCCGGCCTTCGGCCTGGGCACCTACGCCGAACTGCCGTCCAGCAACCCCGCCGTGCTGGCCTTCGTGCGCGAGTACGAGGGGGACCTGGTCATGTGCGTGAACAACTTCTCGCGGTTCGCGCAGCCGACCGAGCTGGACCTACGGCAGTACGGCGGGCGGTACCCGGTCGAGCTGATCGGCGGGGTGCGCTTCCCGTCGATCGGAGAGTGGCCCTACCTGCTCACCCTGGCCGGGCACGGCTTCTACTGGTTCCAGCTCCGGCAGCCTCCGCGACTGAGCGGGACCAGGCGGCCGAAGTAACGATCCGCCGCACCCGCCGCACACCGTTGCGAACGGCACCACCAGACCCTCCGGGGGCGCGAGTTGAACCCCCGCGCCCCCGGAGTTCTCTGCACCACCGGTACGGAGAACAGCCCAACGGCCACCCACACGAAGGCGTGACACCCGAGCCACGCTCGCGTGCCGCAGCCGCCGCGCCGCCGAAATCCGGAAGACTGACGGACCCGGCCACGACCCGTCGGGCAGTCCGCGTGCTTCCGGGGAAAGGGAGTCATGTCCGAAACCTCCCGTTCTCAAGCCCATGTGCAGCACGACGCGCCGGCGGGCGCGCGGAGCACCGGGGTCCGGAGAACCGCCCTGGGGGTCAGCGAACTCGTCCAGGCGGCCCTGCCGCTGATCGCCGAGTGGCTCCCCACCCAGCGCTGGTACGCCGGGAAGGGGCGGCCCATCACCGGCCTCGTCCCCGTGGTCGGCACCCCACTACAGGTCGGCGACCCCGCCCTGCTGCACCTCCTGCTACGGGTCGAGCACGCCACCACGGCCGGCGCCCCGCACGGCGACATCTACCAGCTCCTGCTCGGCATCCGATCGGCCGGACCGGCGGACATCGAACCCGGCGCCGTGCTCGGCCGGCTCAGCCAGGGCCCGTACGACGGCGCCGCCCTCTACGACGCGGTACACGACCCCGAACTCACCGGGCGACTCCTGGAACACCTGGCCACCGGCGACCGCTTCGGCGCGCTGTCCTTCCGCCGCACCCCCGGCTCCGGACTGCCCACCAACCTCCCCGGCCGCGCCTCCACCGCCGAGCAGTCCAACAGCTCGGTCATCTACGGCACCTCCTACATCCTCAAGCTGTTCCGGCGCATCCACCCCGGCACCAACCCCGACCTGGAACTCTCGCTCGCCCTCTCCCGGGCCGGCTCCACCCGCATCCCCCGGGTCGCCGCCTGGTTCGAGAGCCGGATGGAACGCGCCGAGCCCGCCACCCTCGGACTGCTCCAGCGCTACCTGCCCGACGCGGAGGACGGCTGGGAGCTCGCCCTCGACCAGGTCGGCCGGCTCAAGGGCGACCGCTCCCCCGGCAACTTCGCGATCGAGGCGCACCGGCTCGGCCGGGCCACCGCCGAGGTGCACCGGGTGCTCGCCCGCTCGATGCCCGTCGCCCGGCTCGACCGCGCCCAGACCGGACGGCTCGCCACCGCGATGGCCGACCGGCTGGACAGCGCGGTCGCCGCCGTCCCCGGGCTGCTGCGCTTCCGGGCCGCGCTGCGCACCGCCTTCCAACAGCTCGCCGACGCCCACCCGGACGGCCTGCCCGTCCAGCGCATCCACGGCGACCTGCACCTCGGACAGGCGATGCGCACCCCGCACGGCTGGGTCCTGCTGGACTTCGAGGGCGAGCCGGCCAAGTCGGTCAACGAGCGCCGCGAACCGCAGCCCGCCCTGCGCGACGTCGCCGCGATGCTCCGCTCCTTCGACTACGCGGCCGCCCACCTGCTGGCCGGCGGCCCCGTCGACCCGGAACTGGCCCACCTCGCCGCCGCCTGGGCCCAGCGCAACCGCACCGCCTACTGCGCCGGCTACACCGCCGGGGGCGGCGCCGACCCGGCGGCCTCACCGGAGCTGATGCGGGCGCTGGAGATCGACAAGGCGGTGTACGAGGTGGTGTACGAGGCCCGGCACCGGCCCGGCTGGCTGCCGATCCCACTGGCCGCGATCAACCGGCTGGCCCTCAGCATCTGATGCCG
>NZ_JAFLNG010000493.1 GCF_017427025.1 Streptomyces sp. FH025 | reverse complement strand
AGCGTCGCCCCCCGCAGGTCGACGACGCGGGTGTGGGGTCCGATGAGCGGTGCGACGTCGTCCCGCCGACCGACGGCGCTGATGACCCCTCCGGTCACCGCCAGGGCCGAGGCCACGGAGAACTCCGCATCGACCGTGACCACCCGCCCGTCGAGGAACACCAGATCCGCGTGCGTGTCCATGAAAGGTCCTTTCTGAGACCGGGCGCACCGCGGCCACCCGCGAACGCCCTCCCGAGGACTATGGCCGCGCCCCCACCCGCCGCACATCGGTCATCCCACCGATACGGCGACCCGAGCGGAGAAGGCCCCGCGCCCGCAACGGCGGGAGTTACGGATGGTGATCCAGGGTCCGGCGTCCTCGCTGAACCCGCACCCGACAGGCGGTCCGCCAGCCTCGCTGTCAGTGGGCCTCGCTAGTGTTCCTCACCTGACCAAACGTTCAAGGAGAGGACGGAGCTGTGCGGCGCTGGGAGTTCGTCGAGGGCGGCTCGGACAAGTTCTGGGAGGCCGCGGTCGACGGTGCCGTGGTGACGGTGCGCTACGGCCGGTCCGGTACCGACGGGCGGGAGCAGAGCAAGGAGTTCCCGAGTGCGGAGGCGGCTCAGGCGCACTTCGCCAGGACGGTCGCCGAGAAGGAGCGCAAGGGCTACCGCGAGACCGGCGTCGGCGTGGCCTCCTCGCCGCGGCCCGTCGTGGCGACCGTAGCGACCGCGCCGGCCGCCGCCCCCGAGCTCCTGGACGACCCGGTCGACGAGGACGCCTTCGTCCTGCCGGACGCCTGGCGGCGGGTCCTGATCCCCCGCCGGGGCGGCGTCCCGCGCCCGCCAAGCGCGCCGGTGAAGGACACGGTGAACGGGTACCACGCCACGCTGAGGGGTATGGAGGCCCGGCTGGAGCAGGTGCTCACCTCGGACCGCAGCGACGCGGACCTGGTGGCGGCTGCCCGCGCTCACCAGTCCGGCAGTCGGAACCCGCTCGGTGCGGCGGTGCTGGCCGCGGCGTTCGCGGGCTCCACCGACAACAGGATCCGGACGGCCGTGGACGCCTGGGTGGCGGAGTTCGGCCTGCCGTTCGCGGCCAGGGCCACCGTCGAGCTGTTCACGGTGGCCGTCGAGGCCGATTGGAACAACTCACGTGCCGTCAACCCGCGCGTTCGACGCGCGGCCATGCGGACGACCTCGATGCACCGCCCTGCCGCGGATCGCGTCCGGTCGCTGCTGGCGGTGTGCGACGAGGAGACCCACCACGCGGCGGTCGAGGCCCTGGCCGGATGCCGGACCGACCTGTCCCGCCAGGTGGTGGCGGCGTACCTGGTGCCGTCCGAGTCCGGCTGGGCCGAGGAGTGCGCGGAGTCGGCCGCGCGGCTGGGCGCGGCCGAGTGGTCGATGCTGCTGTGCTCGCTGTCGTCGGCCGAGCCGCTGGAGAAGCTCCCCCAGCTTCCGGGCCTGGGCTGGGACGGCTGGTCCGCCGAGATCATCGCGACCGTGGCGGAGGGTCTCGGGGGCGGCGCCGCACCGCTGCTGCTGCACGCTCTGGCCAACGACTACCTCTACAGCGACAAGCAGAAGCAGCTGCTGAACGCGATCGCCGAGCTTCCCTCCGACGACGGCTTCCGGGGGCTGCTGGCCCATCAGGAGAACGACAAGGCGGCCCGCGGAGCCCTGGTCGCGGCCATGCGCCGCTTCCCCCGGCGTGCTCTCCGCCTCCTCGCGGAGGCCGCCGCGGAAACCGCCGCAGACGCCGCCGCAGACGCCACCGCCGCGTCCGCCGATCCGGCCGTGCAGCGGCTCGCCCGCCGGCTCCTCACCGCCCACGTCGCCGCCCACCGCGCGACCGCGCTCGAACTGCTCCCGGAGCTGACGCCGGAGCAGGCGGCCGTGGTCGAGCCGCTCACCGATCTCGGCGACCGGGTGCCGGATGTCCGTCCCGACTCGCTGCCGGAGCTGTTCACCAGCCCGCCGTGGACCCGGCCTCGCTCCACCGCCAAGCCCCGCGTGCTGACCGGCCTCACCGCGCCGGAGGAGCCGCAGCTGCGCTGGCTGCCGGGTGAGCGGGAGGCGTGGGCGGCCTCCGAGTCCTGGTACTCGCGCTGGTCGGACGGCGACTGGGAGCGGATCGCCGGCACGATGCGGGCCGCGACCCGGGAGTCCGGCGGCGCCCGGTTCCGCTCCAACCGGCACGAGCAGCTGGCGCTGTTCGCCTACGGCGACGAGGAGTTGGGCCGGCCGCTGATCTCGCAGTGGCGCGGCGACGAGTACATCTGGGACGCCATGGGCGCGCTGCGCCGGGTCGCCGCCCGCTTCGAGCAGGACGCGCTCGACCCGATCCTGGCCGCCGCGCTGCAGAACCCGGCCACGCACGCGCCCCTGCTGCTGCCGTACCTGGACGTCCGGGTGGCCGAGACGATGGCGGACTGGCTGGCGCGCCTCAAGTCGGCGGGCGACACCGCCCGTTCCTGGTTCGCCCGGCACGGACTCGACGCGGCCCGCCTGCTGGTGCCCGCCGCTGTCGGGAAGGCCGGCGCGGCCCGGCGCAACGCCGAGCACGCCCTGCGGCTGATCGGTGCCGCGCACGGCGGGCCGGCCGTGCGCGCGGTGGCCGGCGAGTACGGGCCGGAGGCGGCGGAGGTGGTCGGTGCGCTGCTGTCGGCCGACCCGCTGGTGAACGTGCTGCCGGCGAAGCTGCCCCCGCTCGGGGACTGGGCGGAGCCGATGATGCTGCCCCAGTTGCTGGTGCGCGGCGGCGACGGCGCGCCGCCCGGCGCGCCGCCCGGCGCGCTTCCCGCCGAGACGGTGCGACACGTGCTCACCATGCTCGCGCTGTCCAAGCCGGGGGCGTTCTACCTGGGCCTCGACCAGGTGGCCGAGGTGTGCGAACCCCGGTCGTTGACGGACTTCGGCTGGGCGGTGTTCGAGCAGTGGCGGCTGGCGGGCATGCCGTCGCAGGACGGGTGGGCGCTGCACGCGCTCGGCCGGCTGGGTGACGACGAGACGGTCCGCCGACTGACGCCGATACTCCGGGCGTGGCCGGGCGAGGGGGCGCACCACCGCGCGGTGGACGGCCTGGAGGTCCTGGCCGCGATCGGCAGCGACGTCGCCCTGCTGCACCTGCACGGCATCGCGCAGCGGGTGAAGTTCAAGGCGCTCAAGGCGCGGGCGCAGGAGAAGATCGCCGAGGTGGCGGCCGGTCTCGGGCTCTCCGGGGAGCAGCTGTCCGACCGTCTGGTGCCGGACTTCGGGCTGGACGCCGACGGGACCACCGTCGTCGACTACGGCACCCGGACCTTCACGGTGGGCTTCGACGAGCAGCTCAAGCCGTACGTGCTGGACGCGGACGGCACCCGCCGCAAGGACCTGCCGACCCCGGGGGCTCGCGACGACGCCGAACTGGCCCCGGCCGAACGCAAGCGCTTCGCTGCGCTGAAAAAGGACGTCCGCACCGTGGCGGGGGACCAGATCCGCCGCCTGGAGGACGCGATGGTCACCCGGCGGTCGTGGACGGCGGAGGAGTTCGAGCAGCTCTTCGTCGGGCACCCCCTGCTGTGGCACCTGGTGCGCCGACTCGTCTGGCTGGCCGAGGCGGACGGCCCGGCGACGGCGTTCCGGGTCGCCGAGGACCGCACCCTGGCGGACGTCCACGACGAGGTGTTCGCGCTGCCCGCCGGAGCCACCGTCCGACTGGCCCACCCGCTGCTGCTCGGCGATGACCTGGCCGCCTGGTCGGAGCTGTTCGCCGACTACGAGATCCTGCAGCCGTTCCGTCAGCTCGGCCGCCCGGTGTACGCGCTGAGCGACGAGGAGCAGGCGGGCCACCGCCTGACCCGCTTCGAGAACGGTCCGGTGCTGCCCACCGCCCGACTGCTCGGCATGGAGCGGCGAGGCTGGCAGCGCGGCGAGCCCCAGGACGCGGGCGTGGAGCGCTGGCTGTCCCGCCGGGTCGGGCCCGACCGCTACGTGGTGCTCGCCCCGGAGCACGGCATCGCGGTCGGCATGCACGACGTGTATCCCGAGCAGCGGGTGGAGACGGTGTGGCTCGACAGCCGCCCGGGCGACTACTGGACTCACAACCGGACCTTCCCGACCTTCGCCGAACTCGACCCGGTGACCGCCTCCGAGGTGATCGCCGACCTGACCGAACTGACCACGCCGTGATCCCCGACCCGACCGACCTCATCGAACTGACCACGCCGTGACGGCGCACCACCTTGAGAAGGCCGCCATGACCACCACCGCCGAGGAGCAGCTCCAGCGGCCGCCCGCCGAGGTTCGGTACGCCGAGGAGCTGGCGGCGCTGCGCGCCGAGGACAGCGCCCCGCGCCCGCCGGGCTGGGAGCTGAGCCTGCGCGCGGCCCGCCGGTTCATCGTCGGCGACGAGGCGGCCGGCATCGTCCGCAAGTTCGTCGGCGATCCGGCGCTGGTCGAGCGCGCCCTCGTGACCCTGGCCACCAACCGCGGCCTGCTGCTGGTCGGCGAGCCGGGCACCGCCAAGTCGCTGCTGTCGGAGCTGATCGCGGCGGCGGTCAGCGGCACCTCCCGGCTGACCGTGCAGGGCGGCGCGGCGACCACCGAGGACCAGATCAAGTACTCGTGGAACTACGCCCTGCTGGTCTCCGAGGGCCCCTCCACCCGCTCGCTGGTGCCCGCGCCCGTACTGCGCGGCATGGCCGAGGGCCGGGTGGTCCGGTTCGAGGAGATCACCCGCTGCGCGCTGGAGGTGCAGGACTCGCTGCTGTCCCTGCTCTCGGAGCGGGTGGTGGCGATCCCAGAGCTGGACGGGCCGGAGGGCATGGTCTTCGCCAAGCAGGGCTTCAACGTGATCGCCACCGCCAACACCCGCGACCGAGGGGTGAACGAGATGAGCGCGGCGCTCAAGCGCCGGTTCAACTTCGAGACGGTCTTCCCTATCACCGACCTGGACACCGAACTCGCCCTGGTCGAGGCCGAGTCCGGGCACCTGCTGCGCCGCTCGGGGGTGACGGCGGCGCCCGACCGGGACCTGCTGGAGGTGCTGGTCACCGCCTTCCGCGAGCTGCGGGCCGGCGAGGGCGGCGACCGCCCGTCCGCGGTGATGAGCACCGCCGAAGCGGTCTCGGTCGCCCACGCGGTCGGGCTGCGCGGCTGGTACCTGCGCGGCGAGGCCGGCAACGCGGCCGACCTGGTCGCCAGCCTGGCCGGCGCCGCCGCCAAGGACAGTCCGGAGGACCTGGCCCGACTGCGCCGCTACCTGGAGCAGCGCGTCCCGCGGCGGCGCGGCCCGCACTGGCAGGCCGTGCACGACGCCCGCCACCTGCTGGCCGGCTGATGCCCGCGGTCTTCCTCGGGGTCCGCCACCACTCCCCCGCCTGCGCCCGCCTGGTGGCGGACACCGTCCGGCGGCTGCGGCCCGCGTACGTGCTCGTCGAGGGCCCGGCCGACCTCAACGGCCGCCTGGACGAGCTGGCCCTCGGCCACGAGCTGCCGATCGCCGTGTTCAGCCACTACCGGGACGAACGGCGCACCGCGACCACCTGGACGCCGCTGTGCGACTACTCGCCCGAGTGGGTCGCGCTGCGGGAGGGGCGTGCGGTCGGTGCGGAGGTGCTGTTCGTCGACCTGCCGTCCTGGCACCCGGCCTTCGAACTGCGCGCCAACCGGTACGCCGACGCGGAGGCCCGGTACGCGGAGGCCACCGCCCGGCTGTGCGAGCGGTTCGGCACCGGCTCGGTGGACGCCCTGTGGGACGGCCTGTTCGAGGTGGCGCCGGCGGACGGGCTCGCCGAGCGCCTCGACGCCTACTTCGACCTGGTCCGCGGCGACTCCGAGGCGGACGAGGGCGACCGCGCCCGCGAGGCGTACATGGCGGACTGGGTCCGCGCCGTCCTCGCCGAGGCGGGGACC
>NZ_JAFLNG010000492.1 GCF_017427025.1 Streptomyces sp. FH025 | reverse complement strand
CCTTCTCGCGGTTGGCGGGGGTGGCGGTCTTGACGTCGTAGAGGCTGGGGGCCTGGAGGAGTGAGGCGAGGTAGGCGCCCTGGCCGAGGGTGAGTTGGGTGACGTCGACGCCGTAGTAGGCGTGGGCGGCGCTCTGGATGCCGTAGGCGCCGCGGCCGTAGTAGCTGCTGTTGAGGTAGCCGGCGAGGATTTCCCGCTTGTCGCGCTGCTGGTCGACCTTGAGGGCGATGAGGAGTTCGCGGCCCTTGCGCTCGATGGTCTGGTCCTGGGTCAGGTAGTAGTTCTTGACGTACTGCTGGGTGATGGTGGAGCCGCCCTGCATGCCCTTGCCGAGGAGGGTGTTCCAGCCGGCCCGGAGCATGCCCTTCAGGTCGATGCCGCGGTTCTGGTAGAAGGTGCGGTCCTCGGCGGAGACGACGGCCTGCTGGGTCTGGAGCGGGATCTGGTCGATGGTGACGTCGGTGCGGTTGACGGCGCCGGTGCGGGCGATCTCGGTGGTGCCGTCGGCGTAGAGGTAGATGTTGTTCTGGGCGACGGCATGGGCGTTGGGGTCGGGCACGGGGACGATGACGTAGAGCACGGCGAAGCCGCCGACGGCGAGCAGTAGGAGCGCGGTGAGGGTGCCGAGCGTGACTCGCCAGGTGGGCAGGAGCCGGCGCCAGCGGGGGAGGGCACGTCGGGCTGCGCGTCGGGCGGCCCGTTTGGCCTGGCGCCGGGTGCTCAAGGTCATGCGGCGATTATGTGCTATTTGACGCAGGCTCAGCGCCGGTCATGGGTCTGAGGTGTGGGGTTGTGCGAGACCCGGGCGTGCTTCGAAAACCCGGTGCGGGCGGTGGGGGCCGGCGGTACGGTGAAAGGTGCGAACCCCATAGCGCTCTGACATCTGGCAGCTCCGCTCGTCCGGCCCGGTACCCCCGGGTGCGGCCGCTCGGAGCCGTTGGGGCGTGCGCTGGCGTCTGCGGGTATCCGCTGACGCCTGCGGGCATCCGTCTGCCCGTATTTGTCGACAAGGAGACAATATGCAGAACGCTGCACTGATCGGGGCGAGGCCTCCCGATACCGGAACCCCTGCCGGGGCCGCCCTCGGGCTCTACGCCGCCGTCGCCCGCGGCGCCTTCCGCCGCTACTCCACCTACCGGGCCGCCACCCTGGCCGGCGCCTTCACCAACACCGTCTTCGGCATCATCCTGGCCTCCTCCTTCCTCGCCCTCTGGCAGGCCCGCCCGGCCCTCGGCGGCTACGACCAGAGCCAGGCCGTCACCTACATCTGGGTCAGCCAGAGCCTGCTGGTCACCGTCGCGGTCTGGGGCGGGGGCTTCCAGGACGACGTCCAGGACCGCTTCCGCAGCGGGGACATCGCCGTCGACCTCTACCGCCCCGTCGACTTCCAGGGCTGGTGGCTGGCCACCGACCTCGGCCGGGCCGCCTTCCAGGCGCTGGTCCGCGGCACCGTACCGATGCTGGTGGGCGCGCTGGTGTTCCGCACCCGGATGCCCGAACACCCGCTGACCTGGGTGTTCTTCCTGCTCTCGGCACTGCTCGCGCTGCTGGCCAGCTTCGGGCTGCGGTTCCTGGTCTCGATCACCGGCTTCTGGCTGCACGACTCCGAGGGGGTGCGCGCGGTGATGCTGGTGGTCTCGATGTTCTTCTCCGGGATGCTGCTGCCGATCGCGCTCTTCCCCGGTTGGCTCGGCGACCTCGCCCGGGTGCTGCCCTGGGCGGCGCTGATCAAGGTGCCGACCGACGTCTTCCTGGAGCGCGCGAGCGGCACCGGGCTGCTCGGCGCGCTCGGCTTCCAGCTCGGCTGGGCGGTCGCGCTGCTCGCCGCCGGGCGCGGCGCGCAGTGGCTGGCGACCCGCAGGGTGGTGGTGCAGGGTGGCTGAGTCGTTCGCCGCGCGGAGCTCCTGGGCCGTCCGCTCCTGGTGGATGTGCGCCCGGATGTGGATGCGCTCGATGATGGCCTACCGGGCCTCCTTCGTACTGAACCTGCTGGCCAGCCTGGTCACCCACTCCCTCGACTTCGTGGTGCTGGTGATCATGTTCCGGCACACCGACGAACTCGGCGGCTGGCACCTGCCGGAGATCGCCTTCCTGTACGCCACCGCGACCTTCTCCCTCGGCATGGCCAACCTGCTCGTCGGCTCCGCGGACGGCCTGGGCGTACGGATCATGAACGGCTCGCTGGACACCATGCTGATCCGCCCCGCCCCCGCGCTCTCCCAGCTGTGCGCCGAACGCTTCTCGCTGCGCCGGCTCGGCCGCCCGCTCCAGGCCGCGGTCGTGCTCGCCTGGTCGCTGGCCGCCCTGGACGTGCACTGGACGTGGGACCGGGTGCTGCTGGTGCCCGTCCTGCTGGTGTGCGGCAGCGTCATCTTCGGCGCGATCTACGTCGGCGGCGCCACCGTCCAGTTCTGGTGGGGCGAGTCCAAGGAGATCCAGAACTCCTTCACCTACGGCGGCGCGACCCTGCTGCACTACCCGCCGACCATCTTCGCGAAGGAACTGGTGGCCGGGGTGGTCTTCGGCGTCCCGCTGGCCTTCGTCAACTGGCTGCCCTCCCTGCGCGTCCTCGGCCGGCCCGACCCGCTCGGCCTGCCCACCGCCTTCCAGTACGCCTCCCCGGTCGCCGCCGCGCTGTGCGTCGCCGCCGCCGGGCTCGCCTGGCGGGCCGGACTGCGGGCCTACCGCGGCACCGGCAGCTGAACCCCCCTCTCCCGTACCTCCCGTGAGGAATCACCGTGGCACTGATCGAACTCCAGGACGTCCGCCGCACCTTCACCGTGCGGGCCCGCACCGGCCGGTTCAGCCGCACCAGGCGCGAGGTGCGCGCGGTGGACGGGCTCAGCTTCACCGTCGAGGCCGGCGAGTGCGTCGGCTACATCGGGCCCAACGGCGCCGGCAAGTCGACCACCATCAAGATGCTCACCGGCATCCTCGTCCCCAGCGGCGGACGGCTGCGCGTCGCCGGGGTCGACCCGGCCCGCGAACGCGTCGCGCTGGCCCGCCGGATCGGGGTCGTCTTCGGGCAGCGCACCACCCTGTGGTGGGACCTCCCGCTGCGCGACTCCTTCGAACTCGCCCGCCGGATCTACCGCATCCCCGATCAGCGGTACCGCGAGAACCTCGGTCGCTGCGTCGAACTCCTAGACCTGGCCGGATTGTTGGACACGCCCGTGCGGCAGCTCTCGCTCGGCCAGCGGATGCGCGGCGACCTCGCGGCGGCGCTGCTGCACGACCCGCAGGTGCTGTACCTGGACGAGCCGACCATCGGCCTGGACGTGGTCAGCAAGGGCAAGGTGCGCGAGTTCCTGCGCGAGGTCAACCGCGACCGCGGCACCACGGTGCTGCTCACCACCCACGACCTCACCGACATCGAGCAGCTCTGCGACCGGGTGATGGTGATCGACCACGGCCGGGTGGTCTACGACGGCGGGCTGGAGGGACTGCACACCACCGGCCGCAGCGAGCGGACCCTGGTGGTCGACCTCGCCGAGGCCCGGCCCCCGATCGAGGTGGCCGGGGCCCGGGTGGTGAAGGTCGAGGGGCCGCGGCAGTGGCTGGCCTTCCCGGCGCGGGAGAGCGCGGCGCCGATCGTGGCGGCGGTGGCCGAGCGCTACCCGCTGGTGGACCTCTCGGTGCGCGAGCCGGCCATCGAGGACGTGATCGCCCGGATGTACGCGAAGGTGGCGATCGGCTGAGGCCCGCGCGGGTGCGCCCGTAGCGCCCGATGCGCGCGGGTGCGTCCGTAGCGCCCGGGTGCGTGCGGAGCGCCCGGTGCGTACGGAGCGTCCGTAGCGCCCGGACGTGCGCCGGGGTCCCGAACGGCTGACGCCCCGAGCGCGCGTTCGGGGTCGGTCATCCGTCCGGGGAGGGCACGTGACTCCCGGACGGGTGGCCGAGTTGACCGTTCATCGCCCGGAGAACCGCACCGGCGAACGCACCCCGGAGGCCCGCCGCCCGATGACCGTACCCGACGCGACCGTGGTGGTCGCGGTCCACAACGCCATGCCGCACCTCACCGCCTGCCTGGACTCGCTGGCCGGCCAGTCCCTGGCACCGGGGCGGCTGGAGGTGATGGCCGTCGACGACGGCTCCACGGACGGCGGCGAGGCGCTGCTCGACGAGTACGCCGCCCGCCACCCCGGGCTGTTCCGGGTGGTGCACCAGCCCGACTCCGGCGGCCCGGCGGCCCCCGCCAACCGCGGCCAGGCCATGGCCCGCGGCCGCTATGTGCTCTTCCTCGGCACCGACGGCGATCCCGGCCGTCCCGGCCATCTCGGCCATCTCGGCCCGGAGGCGCTGGAGCGACTGGTCGCGGCCGCCGACGCCTGGGGCTCGGACGTGGTGGTGCCCAAGCGGGTCGGGGCGGACGGGCGGCCGGTGCCGCAGGGCATCTTCCACGCGAACGCCGAGTCGGTCGGTTTCACCGACTCGGCGCTGGCCTGGGCGCTGTCCGACACCAAACTGTTCCGCCTCGACTTCATCCGGCGCCACGGGCTGCGCCGCAACGAGGAGTTGAAGGCCTTCTCGGACCAGCCCTTCACCCTGGAGGCCTGCCTGCGGGCCGGTCGGGTGTCCGTACTCGCCGACTACGACTGCTGCTTCCCGGCGCCGCGCGACGGCCGGGGCGACGGTCGGGGCGATGGCCTGGGCGACGTCACCGAGCGGGCCGGGGCGCTGGACCGGCTGCTCGGGGTCGCCGCGCTCCAGCAGGTGGCCGTCGAACTGGCGGACCCCGGCGAGGAGTTGGACGCCATCCGGACCCGCAGCTTCGCCCGGGAGGTGCCCCGGCTGCTGGAGGGCGGCTTCCTGCTGCTGGACGACGCCCTGCAGGAGCGGGTGTGCGTCGAGGTCCGTCGGCTGATCGAGCGGTTCGGCGCCCGCGCGGTGTACTCCCGGCTGCCGGCCGCCGTCCGGGTGCGGCTCGAACTCGCCGCCGCCGTGCGGCCGGACGCGTTGCGCGACCAGATCCGTTACGAGTCCGCGCACGGCACTCCGCCGGTGGTGGTGGACGGGCGGCGGCACTACGCGGGGTTCCCGGCCTTCCGGAACACCCGGCTCGGACTGCCGGACGAGCTGTTCCTGCTGCGGGAGGAGCCCGTCGTCGAGGCCGCCCCGCCGCTCAACCTCGCCCAGCAGCTGTGGCGCGGGATCGTCCCGGAGCAGGTGCGGCGCGGCCTGCGGCGCCGTCCGCTGTGGCGCCGGCTCGCGAACTCGGTGAACGGCGGGCGGGGGTGATCCGGACGTCCGCGTGATCGGACCGGGCGCGCCCGGCCGGACCGTGCCGGGGCGCGGTGGAGATCGTCCCGGACGGGGTGTGAATCCGTTGCGCGGTGGCGCCGAGGGCGCGTGATGATGGGGCGCGCCCCCACTCGCGCTGGGCAGCGGGCAGACTGGCGGGGTGAGTGACGAAGCCTTCAGCGGGACCGGCTCGGGAGTCCGCTTCACCGCGGCCGACGAGCGGAAGAGACGCGGCGTCCGCCGGATGAAGACCATCGCGACCGGCCTGCTGGCCTTCGCGACCCTGGTCTTCGCCCTGTCCACCTGGGCCGAGGCGGCCGGTGCCGGCGCCTGGGCCGGCTACGTGGCGGCCGCCGCCGAGGCCGGCATGGTCGGCGCCCTGGCCGACTGGTTCGCGGTGACGGCGCTGTTCCGCCGCCCCCTGGGCCTGCCGATCCCGCACACCGCGATCATCCCGACCAAGAAGGACGCCTTCGGGCGCTCGCTCGGCGAGTTCGTCGGCGACAACTTCCTCGCCGGCCACGTGGTGCGCGGCCGGCTCGCGGCGCTGGGCATCGGCCGCCGGCTGGGGGAGTGGCTGGCCGCGCCGGGCAGCGCCGAGCGGGTCACCAAGGAGGCCTCGGCGGCGCTGCGCGGGGTGCTCGA
>NZ_JAFLNG010000491.1 GCF_017427025.1 Streptomyces sp. FH025 | reverse complement strand
GGCGCCACCGGCACCACACCCTCACTCGCACCGGAGAGTTCGGCTGTGAGGTGGTCGGCGAGGTCGGCGGGGGTGGGGTGGTCGAAGACGAGGGTCGCGGGCAGCCGCAGGCCGGTGGCGCCGGCGAGGCGGTTGCGCAGTTCGACGGCGGTCAGGGAATCGAAGCCGAGGTCGCGGAAGGCGAGTCCGGGGGTGATCGCGGCGGCGTCGGAGTGGCCGAGGACGGTGGCGGTGTGGGCGGCGACCAGGGACAGCAGGTCCGACGCGGGGGCCTTCGGCGTCGGCAGGGACTGCGGCATCGAGAGGTCGGCCGTGGTCAGCGCGGGACGTCCGGCAGCCAGCGCGGTGTCGAACATGGCCAGGGCGCGTTCGACGCTGATGGGGCGGATGCCCTTGCGGGCGAGGCGTTGGCGGTCGGCCGCGGTGAGGTGGGCGGTCATACCGCTCTCCTGCTCCCAGTAGCCCCAGGCCATCGACACGGCGGGCAGTCCGAGGGTCTGCCGGTGTGCGGCGAACGCGTCGAGGTAGGAGTTCGCGGCCGCGTAGCCGGCCTGACCGGCGTTGCCGAGTACACCCGCGGCCGCGGAGAACAGCACGAAGGCGGCGAGGTGGTGCTCACGGGTCAGCTCGTGCAGGTGCCAGGCGCCGTCGACCTTGGGACGCAGCACCCGGTCGAGCTGCTCTGCGGTCAGCCGTTCCATGACGGTGTCGTCGAGCACGCCGGCCGCGTGGACGACGGCGGTGAGCGGGTGCTCGGCCGGGATCGAGTCCAGTACGGCCGCCAGCGCGTCCCGGTCCGCGACGTCACAGGCCACGACCCGCACGTCGACGTCCCGTTGCGGCTCCAGGTGCGGCACCGCGCCGCCGCCGCGGCTGACGAGCAGCAGGTGCCGTACCCCGTAGCGGGACACCAGGTGCCGGGCGACGGCCTGGCCGAGGGTGCCGGTGCCGCCGGTGATCAGCACGGTGCCGTCGGGGTCGATCGGCTGGGGGACGGTGAGGACGATCTTGCCGGTGTGGCGGGCCTGGCTCATC
This sequence comes from Streptomyces sp. FH025, assembly GCF_017427025.1. Lineage (GTDB taxonomy): Bacteria > Actinomycetota > Actinomycetes > Streptomycetales > Streptomycetaceae > Kitasatospora. The sequence goes on along the minus strand of NZ_JAFLNG010000491.1, from coordinate 4,860 downwards.
AACCGGAAGGAGGCGACGGCCTGGCGGAGGTCCGCGGCGGTGACCGGCAGCGGCTCCAGCGTCCCGTCGGCGACCATCGCCACGACCCTGGAGAGGATGTCGCCCTGCCGCGCGGGGTCGACGTCGTTGAGGTCGAAGGCCCGGTAGATCAGGCCCTCGGGTGAGCGGACGTCCGTCTTGCCCAGCTCGACGAACCGTCCGCCGTCGGCGAGCAGCCGCAGGGAGGCGTCGGTGAGTTCTCCCGCGAGCGAGTTGAGGACGACGTCCATGGCCGGGAACCGGTCGGCGAACCGGGTGTCGCGGGACGAACCGATGTGGTCGTCCGCCAGTCCGAGGCGCCGCAGGGTGTCCCACTTGGCGGGGCTCGCGGTGGCGAAGACCTCCGCGCCGCTGTTCAGGGCCAACTGGATGGCGGCCATGCCCACACCGCCCGCGCCGGAGTGGACCAGGACCCGGTCGCCGGGGCGCAGTTCGCCGAGGTCGAACAGCCCGTACCAGGCGGTGGTGAACGCGATGGGCACCGACGCCGCCTCGGTGAAGCTCCAGCCGTCGGGGACCGACGTCAGGAGCCGGTGGTCGGCGACCACGCGCGGCCCGAAGGCGCCGGGCATCATTCCCATGACGCGGTCGCCGGGCCGCCAGGCCGTGACGCCGGGGCCGACCTCCAGGACGGTGCCGGCCGCTTCGCCGCCCAACGGGGGCCGGTCCGGGTACATGCCGAGGGTGATGAGCACGTCGCGGAAGTTCAGGCCGGCCGCGCGTACGGCGACCCGTACCTGTCCGGGTTCCAGCGCGGCCTCCTGCCAGGGCAGCAGGGCCAGGTCGTCCAGTCGCCCGGTGCCGGATTCGCTCAGCCGGTACGCGCCGTCGGGGGCGGTCAGTTCCGGCGCGTACCTGGCCTGCCGCGGCACGAGGACGCCTTCCCGGTGCAGGGCCAGTTCGGGTTCGTCGCCGGCTGTCATGGCGGCCCGGACCGCGTCCTCCTCGGACGCGTCGCCCATGTCGACCAGGACGAACCGGCCGGGGTGCTCGGCGGCGGCGCTGCGGACCAGGCCGCGTACGGCCGCGCCGGCCACGCCGCGGGTCAGGACGGCCAGGCGTGCGGCCGCCCGCTCCGGCCGCTCGGCCAGGAAGTCCTGGACGAGCGCGCGGGCCCGCTGGACGAGGGCGTGCACGGAGTCCGCGTCCGCTTCCGCGGTGAGGACCGGGCTCGGCACCACCTCGGTCGGTGTGCTCGCGGTGAGGGGCACCCACTGGGTGTGCAGCACCGCGGCCCGGGCCTCGGTGGCCGGACGGACGGTCAGCCCGGTGATGTCCGCGACCGGGTTGCCGGACAGGTCGGTCAGTGTCGCGCGGTAGGTGTCGGTGCCCGTGCGGGCCAGGTGGACCCGGGCGGACGACACACCGGTGGTGTGCACGGCGACGCCGGAGAAGGAGAACGGCAGCCGGACCCGGGTGTCGGGGCTGAGCAGGATCAGCGGCTGGAGTGCGGCGTCCAGGAGCGCGGGGTGGATGCCGAAGCGGGCGCCGTCGGGGACGGACACCTCGGCGTACAGTTCGTCCTCGCCCTGCCACAACGCCCGCACGCCCTGGAACGCGGGTCCGTACTGGTATCCGAGTCCGTCGAGGAAGGCGTAGAACCCTTCGGGGTCCACGGGTTCGGCGTTCCTCGGGGGCCAGTCGAGGCGACCGGCCGTCACCTGGCCGCCGAGAGTTCCGGACGCGTGGCGGACCCAGCCGTCGCCGCCCTTGGAGTGCACGGTGACCGGGCTGCGGCCGGCGTCGTCCGGGGCGCCGACCGAGACCTGGATGTCCGTGGGTGTGTCCGAGAGCGCGAGGGGCAGGTGTAGGACGAGGTCGTCAAGGGTCCCGCCGGCCAGGGTGGCGAGTTCGAGGAAGGCGGTGCCCGGCAGCAGGACCGTGCCGTCGACGGCGTGGTCGGCCAGCCAGGGGTGGGTGCGGGTGGAGACGCGGCCACTGTGCACGGTGCTTCCGTCGGGCAGTTCGACCGTGGTGCCCGCCAGCGGGTGCCCGGTGCCGTGGTCGCCGGCCGCGGGGGTGAGCCAGTAGGTGCTGCGCTGGAAGGCGTAGCGCGGCAGCCTGACGCCGTGCGGGCGGTCGTGCGGCCAGGTCACGGCGACGCCCTGGACGTGGAGGCGGGCCAGGGCGGTGTGGAATTCCCCGATGGCGCCGTGGTCGCGGCGCAGGGTGCCGGTCGCCACGCCGTCCAGGTCCTGCACCAGCACCGGGTGCGGGCTGACTTCCACGAACACCTCGTGGCCGTCGGCGGTGAGCCGGGCGGTGGCCAGGTCGAACCGTACGGGTTCGCGGAGGTTGCGGTACCAGTAGTCGGCGTCGAGGGCGGAGGTGTCGACCGGCTCGCCGGTGACGGTGGAGTAGAAGGGAATCGCCGCGGGCCGGGGCCGGATGTCCGCGAGGTCGGTCAGCAGCTGCTCGCGGATCGCCTCGACCTGCGCCGAGTGCGCCGCGTAGTCGACGGGGATGGCGCGGGCGCGTATGCCGTCCCTGGCGCAGGCTGCCAGCAGTTCGTCCAGGGCTCCGGGTTCGCCGGACACGACGACGGTCGAGGCGGAGTTGACCACCGCGACGGTGATCCGGTCGCCCCAGGGGCTCAGGTAGCCGGCGGCGGCGTCTGCGGACAGCGCGACCGAGACCATGCCGCCGTGTCCGGCCAGGGCGACCAGGGCCTTGCTGCGCAGAGCGACCACCTTGGCCGCGTCCTCCAACGACAACGCGCCTGCCACGTACGCCGCCGCGATCTCCCCCTGCGAATGCCCGACGACGGCATCAGGTTCCACACCATGCGCACGCCACAACTCCGCCAGCGCCACCATCACCGCGAACAGCGCGGGCTGCACCACATCCACCCGCTCCAGCGACCCACCGCCGGTCAGCACCTCCACCAACGACCAGTCCGTGTACGGCGCCAGCGCCGCGTCACACGCGTCGATCGCCTCCCGGAACACCGGCTCCGAGCCGTACAACTCCCCGCCCATGCCCACCCACTGCGCACCCTGCCCCGGGAACACGAACACCGACCGACCCAGCGGGCGGGCGATCCCGGTGACCAGCCCCGGCGCCGTGCCACCCTCGGCCAGGGCGTCCAGGGCCTCGGCGGTACCCACCACCACGGCTCGGTGCTCGAACACGGTGCGGGCGGCCAGAGCGCCCCCGACCGCCGCCGGGCTCACCTCGGGATGGACGGCGGTGAAGGCGCCCAGCCGGCGCGCCTGCTCCCGCAACGCCGCCTCGGACTTGGCCGACAGCGGCCAGAGGACCTGGTCGTCCGCGCGGCCCCGGGGAGAGGGTGCGGCGGAGTCGGCCTCGGCGGGCTGTTCGAGGACGCTCTGCTCGATGATGACGTGGGCGTTGGTGCCGCTGATGCCGAAGGCGGAGACGGCGGCCCGCCGTGGCCGCCCGGTCCCGGGCCAGGCGACCGGTTCGGTGAGCAGGCGGAGCGCACCGGAGTCCCAGTCGACGTGCGGGGTGGGCGCGTCCACGTGGAGGGTCCGCGGCAGTTCGCCGTGCCGCATCGCCATGACCATCTTGATCAGGCCCGCGACGCCGGCCGCCGCCTGGGTGTGGCCGATGTTCGACTTCACCGACCCCAGCCACAACGGCTCCACCCGGTCCCGGCCGTACGTCGCCAGCAGCGCCTGGGCCTCGATGGGATCGCCGAGAGTGGTGCCGGTGCCGTGGGCCTCCACCGCGTCCACCTCGGACGCCTCCAACCCGGCGTTGGCGAGGGCCTGACGGATCACCCGCTCCTGGGAGGGGCCGTTGGGTGCGGTCAGGCCGTTGGAGGCGCCGTCCTGGTTGGTGGCAGAGCCTCGGACGACCGCCAGCACCTCGTGGCCGTTGCGGCGGGCGTCGGACAGGCGTTCCAGCAGCAGCAGGCCGGCTCCCTCGGCCCAGCCCGCCCCGTCGGCCGCGGCGGCGAAGGACTTGCTGCGGCCGTCGGGCGCGCTCGCCCCCTGCCGGGACATCTCGGTGAACAGCGTGGGTGCCGCGTTGACGGTGGCGCCGCCGGCCAGGGCCAGGGAGCACTCTCCCGAGCGCAGCGCCTGAGCGGCCAGGTGCAGGGCCACCAGGGACGACGAGCAGCCGGTGTCCAGGGACAGTGCCGGGCCGAGCAGGCCCAGCTGGTACGCCAGCCGGCCGGACCCCACGCTCGACGCGGTGCCGGTGACCTGGTAGCCCTCCAGGTCGTCGGGGACCGGCCCGGCGGCGTAGCCGGTGGACCAGATGCCGGTGAACACGCCGGTGGGTGTGCCCTCCAGCGTGGTCGGGTCGATACCGGCGTACTCGATGGTCTCCCACGCCGTCTCCAGCAGGATGCGCTGCTGCGGGTCCATGGCGAGCGCCTCGCGGGGCGATATCCCGAAGAACGCCGCGTCGAAGTCGCCGGCGGCGTCGAGGAAGCCGCCCTGGGACGTGCTCGACGTGCGGGGGCGGCTTCCCGTCGGGTCGTACAGGCGGTCGATGTCCCATCCCCGGTCGGCCGGGAAGTCGCCGATCGCGTCCACGCCGTCCGCGACCAGCCGCCACAGGTCCTCGGGGGTGCCGACGCCTCCGGGGTAGCGGCAGCCCATGCCGATGACCGCGATCGGCTCGTCCGTCGCGGCCGGGGCCTGCGGCGCGTCCTGCTCGCCGGACTCGCCGGACAGGTGGGCGGCCAGCCGTGCCGGGGTGGGGTGGTCGAAGACGAGGGTGGCGGGCAGTTTCACCCCGAGCGCGGCGGTCAGGCGGTTGCGCAGTTCCACCGCGGTCAGTGAGTCGAAGCCCAGGTCCTTGAACGCCTGCCGGGGGTCGAGCCGCTCGGGGGTGGTGTGTCCCAGC
>NZ_JAFLNG010000490.1 GCF_017427025.1 Streptomyces sp. FH025 | reverse complement strand
ACTTCGCCCAGGCGCTCGGCCTGGACTGACCCTCGGCGTCAGCACAACGCACTTGGCCGGAGGAGCCATTGTCGGCTCCTCCGGCCAAGTGGTCACGTCAGGCGGCTCATCCGCCCCTGCTGAAGCGCTCTGTCAGACGCGCTCCTCGTGGGTGCCCCACTCGTGGCCCGGCTCGCACGGCTCCGGCGGGCACGGGGTGGGCGGGCACGGCTCCGGCGGGCACTTCTTGTCCTTGACCGTGATCGCCGCGTTCGGGCAGTCCTTGGTCAGCTCGACCGTGCTCACCGCGTGCTTCGGCAGCTCGTAACCCCCCGGTGCCGAGACCTCCTGCCAGTAGTAGGTACCCAGCGGGAGGTTGTCCGCGGAGCAGACGCCGTCCGCCCCGGTGGTGCAGGGCGCACCCACCTTGGTGTCCGGGTTCGACCCGTCGGTCTGGAGCCCGGGGACACCGTTGGTCTCGTGCCACAACTGGAACACCGCACCGGCCAGCGGCTTGCCGGTCTCGGCGTCGACCTTGGTCACGCTGGTCGAACCGGTCTGCGTGGTCTTCTTGGTGTCCTTCACGGTGACCGGGACGTTCTGCCCGTTGGTGCCGAGCACCACCGTCGTCACCGCGGACGCGGGCAGCTCGTAACCGGGAGGCGCGGAGACCTCCTGCCAGTAGTACGTCCCCAGCGGGAGCTGAGCGGCGGAGCAGACACCGTCCGCCCCGGTGGTGCAGGGCGCACCCACCTTGGTGTCCGGGTTCGACCCGCCGGTCTGGAGCCCGGGGACACCGTTGGTCTCGTGCCACAGCTGGAACACCGCACCGGCCAGCGGCTTGCCGGTCTCGGCATCGACCTTGGTCACGCTGGTGGAGCCGGTCGGAACGGTCGCCAGGGTGTCGGCGACGGTCACCGGCACGTTCTGCCCGTTGGTGCCGAGCACCACCGTCGTCACCGCGGGCTGCGGCAGCTCATAGCCGGGAGGAGCGGAGACCTCCTGCCAGTAGTACGTCCCCAGCGGCAGGTCGGCCGCGGAGCAGACACCGTCCGCCCCGGTCGTGCAGGGCGCACCCACCGGAGTGTCCGGGTTCGACCCCGAAGTCTGAAGCCCCGGAACACCGTTCGTCTCCCGCCACAGCTGGAAGACGGCGCCCGCCAGGGTGCGGCCGGTCACGGAGTCGACCTTGGTCACACTGGTCGAACCCGTCGGCACGGCGGACTTGGTGTCGGCGACGGTCACCGGGACGTACTGCCCGTTCGTGTCGAGCACCACCGTCGTCACCGTCGACGCCGGCAGCTCATAGCCGGGAGGAGCGGAGACCTCCTCCCAGTAGTACGTCCCCAGCGGGAGATCGGCCGCGGAGCAGACACCGTCCGCCCCGGTCGTGCAAGGCGCACCCACCTTGGTGTCCGGGTTCGGCCCACCGGTCTGAAGCCCGGGAACACCGTTGCTCTCCTGCCACAACTGGAACACCGCGCCGGCCAGCGTCTGCCCGGTGACCGAGTCCACCTTGGTCACACTGGTCGAAGCCGTCGAAACAGCGGACTTGGTGTCAGCGACAGTGACCGGAACGTTCTGCCCGTTGGTGTCGAGCACCACCGTCGTCACCGTCGACGCCGGCAGCTCGTAGCCGGGAGGCGCCGTGGTCTCCTCCCAGTAGTACGTCCCCAGCGGCAGGTTGTCCGCCGAGCAGACGCCCGTGTCGGGGGTGACGCACGGAGAACCGATGGCCGTGTCGGGGTTGGGTCCGCCGGTCTGAAGGCCGGCAACACCGTTGGTCTCGTGCCACAGCTGGAACACCGCACCCGCCAGCGGCTGCCGCGTGGCCGAGTCGACCTTCGTCACACTGGTCGACGCCGTCGGCACGACGGACTTGGTGTCGGCGACGGTGACGGGGATGTTCTGCCCGTTGGTGTCGAGCACGACGGTCGTCACAGCGGGCTGCGGCAGGTCGTAGCCGGGGGGAGCCGCGGTCTCCTGCCAGTAGTACGTCCCCAGCGGCAGGCCCGCTACGGAGCAGACGCCCGTGGCGGGGGTGGTGCACGGGGAACCGACGGCGGTGTCCGGGTTCGCACCCGAGGTCTGAAGCCCGGGAACGCCGTTGGTCTCCTCCCACAGCTGGAAGACGGCGCCCGCCAGCGGCTGCCCGGTGACGGAGTCGACCTTCGTCACACTGGTCGAACCGGTCGGAGCGATGGTCTGGGTGTCCTCGACGGTCACCGCGACGGTCTGCCCGTTGGTGTCCAGGACGACCGTGGTCACGTTGAGCTCGGGCAGCTCGTAACCGGGGGGTGCGGACACCTCCTGCCAGTAGTACGTGCCCAGCGGCAGATCGCCCGCCGAGCAGACCCCGGAGGTGGGTGTGGTGCACGGCGAACCGACGGCGGTGTCCGGGTTCGCACCCGAAGTCTGAAGCCCGGCAACACCGTTGGTCTCACGCCACAGCTGGAACACCGCACCCGCCAGCGGCTGCCGCGTGGCCGAGTCGACCTTCGTCACACTGGTCGAACCGGTCGGAGCGGCGGCCTTGGCGTCAGCGACGGTGACCGCGACGGTCTGCCCGTTGGTGTCCAGGACAACGGTGGTCACGTTGAGCTCGGGCAGCTCGTAACCGGGGGGCGGCGCGGTCTCCTGCCAGTAGTACGTGCCCAGCGGCAGATCGGTCGCGGAGCAGACACCGGTGGCGGGGGTGACGCACGGAGCGCCGACGGCGGTGTCCGGGTTCCTCCCGGTGGTCTGGAGCCCGGGTTCGCCGTTGGTCTCACGCCACAGCTGGAAGGTGGCACCCGCCAGGGGCTGGTTCGTGGCGGAGTCGACCTTCGTCACGCTGGTGGACGCCGTCTCGACGACCGGGGACTTGGTGTCGGGGACGGTGACCGGGACGCTCTGCCCGTTGGTGTCGAGCACCACCGTCGTCACCGCGGGCCGCGGCAGGTCGTAGCCCGGCGGAGCCTGCGTCTCCTGCCAGTAGTACGTGCCCAGCGGCAGGTCGGTCGTGGAGCAGAGGCCGTCCGCCCCGGTGGTGCAGGGCGCGCCCACCTTGGTGTCCGGGTCAGTTCCCGAGGTCTGGAGCCCGGCGACGCCGTTGGTCTCACGCCACAGCTGGAAGACGGCTCCGGCCAGCGGCTGCCCGGTGACGGAGTCCACCTTGGTCACGCTGGTCGAACCGGTGGGGGCCGGAGGATTGCCGCAGTCCGGGAGGTCGCCGTTGAAGGGGTAGGCGTGGAACTCCGTCCCGGTCATGCCCGAGCCGGAGTTGTGCAGCAGCGAGCCGGTGGTGAAGAACCGTCCGTTCAGACCGGGCAGGTTCATGGTGGAGGTGCTGGCGGGGTTGCCGACCAGCACGCTGCCCTGGAACTGCCCCGATCCCGTGAGGGTGACGGTCGACGCGGTGGGGAAGTTCCACAGGAGGCGCTCGCGCAGCTGGTTCCAGGGATCGGCGTCGTCGAGGCTGCCGCTGTAGGTGTTGATGGTGCGGGCGCCGCCCACGAGGTTGACGAGGATCGTCGCGTTCGCGGGGATGTTGGCGAACGCGACGCCCTGCGCGCCGCCGGTGTTGCTCGCGATGTCGAAGTCGACGTTGAAGACCTGGAGCGCCGAGGTGCCGTCACCGGTGAACAGCGTCTGGAAGCCCTGGTTGACGGCGGTTCCGGTGGCGGGGCGGGGCGTGCCGACCCCGGCGTAGCACTCGCTCGCCGTCTGCAGCTCGCTGCGCAGCGGCCGGTAGGCGGCCACGGCCTGCGCGTCCTGGATCTTCGTGCCGGTGATGGTGCCCGAGGCCGTGCCCGCGTAGCGGACGACGCCCCCCTCGGCGATGAGCGTCTGGCCCCGGGCGATGGTGACGTTGCCGCCGGCGGTGAGGAAGTCGGCGCCGTCCGGCGGGGGGACGCGGGAGCCGACACCGACGATGCCGATGTTGTAGACGGAGCTGGCTCCGGCGGCCTTGTTCTGGTCGAAGTTGCCGAGGGTCACCACGTGCCCCTCGGCCTCGGCGGCCGAACCGCTGACGCTGAAGTCGCCGCCGACGAAGATGTTCACGCCGGCGTCGCGGCCCGCGAAGGGGCCGTTGTTGACGGGTGGGAACGTCGCCGGACAGTCCGCGCCCAGACAGGGCCCGAGACCGCCCGGAAGGCCGGCCGCTTCCGCGGCCGTCGGTGCGACGAGTGACATGCCGAAGGGGACGAGCGTCAGGGCCAGGGCGGAACTCATCGCCCTGCCGAGTCTGCGTCTCCAGGTGACGGCGGTCACCGGATTCTGACTGGGCTTCACCTCAGTCCTTTCACGACGTGAAGACGGTATGGAGCCCTGGAAGTCTTCCGGTCGAAGGACCGAGCTCGTCTGACCGAGCCCTGGTGTCATCTGAACACTGCGTACGGAGCACCCGATCGGCTGCACCCGGCGGTCCGGGCCCGCTCAGCCGGGCAGCCGCCCGGTGAGGAGGAAGGCGGTGAACGGGTCACGGATCCGGGGATCGGTGAAGTCGACGCCGTGCCCGGCGGCGTCGACCGTCACCATGGCGGCCCGGCGGCCGAAGGCCGCGAGGGCCTGCCGGGCGCCGGAGTAGGGGGTCGAGGGGTCGTACCGGTTCTGGAGCAGCAGGATGTCGCGCGGGCCGGTCGGGTTCGGGCGGACCTGGGGCTCCTTGGGCGGGTAGTGCCAGAAGGCGCACGGCCAGACGTTGCCTGACATGCCGTCGGTCAGCGGGTGGCGACGCCGGTCGGCGGCGGTGCGGGCCGCGTAGACGGCGGGGTCGCGCGGCCACGCGGAGTCGTCGCAGACCACGGCATCCTGGGCGGCGAGGAAGTTGTCGGGGATGACCGAGGGGAGGTGGCCGCCGGTGGAGCCTCCCGGTGCCGGCGTCGCCCGGGTCGCGGCCAGCTCCAGGGCGGCGGCCGCCAGCGGGTAGTAGTCCGGCTTGGTCAGCGAGGAGTAGGTGACAGCCCGCAGGCCGGCGCCGTCGAGCGTGCGGCCGTCGGACAGGACGAGGGGCGCACGGTCGAGTTCGGCGGCGAGCCGGAGGTAGGCGGCCCGTACGGCTTCGGGGGTGGCGCCCAGGTGGAGGGCGGCGTCGCGGTCGGCGAGGTAGCGGGCCAGCGCCGGGGAGGTGTCCTCGGCGCCCTCGCTGAACAGGCCGATCGCCTGCTGCTCGCCGCCGGGGGCGACGGTGCTGTCGAGCACCACGTGGTCGGCGCGGGCGGGGAAGAGGCTCGCGTAGACCTGGCCGAGGTAGGTGGCGTACGAGGTGCCCAGGTAGGAGATCCGGCGCAGGCCGAGCGCGGCGCGGATCCGGTCGAGGTCGCGGGCGGAGTTGGCGGTGGTGATGTCGGCGAGGTAGGGGCCGCTCGCGGCCGCGCAGGCGTCGGCGATCCTCCGGGCGTGGGCGAGGTTGGCGGTGATGGAGCCGTCGGCGGCCGGGAAGGGGTAGTTGAGCCGGGCGGCGCGGTCCTCGGCGGGCAGGTCGCAGTGCACGGGGGTGCTGTTGCCGACGCCGCGTTCGTCGAAGCCGATCAGGTCGTAGGAGCGCAGGACGTCCGGCGGCAGGAAGCCGGCGGCCTCCCCGGGGTAGTCGAGGCCGGAGCCGCCCGGCCCGCCGGGGACGACCACGAGGTCGCCGCGCCGGGCGGCCGGATCGGCGGTGCGGATCCGGGAGACGGTCAGCGTGATGGTGCCGGAGCGGGGGTGGTGGTAGTCGCGGGGCACGCGCAGCGTCGCGCACTGCTGGCGCGGATCGCGGGGGAACGGCACGCCGTTCGCGTTGGGCGTCGGCGCCGGGCAGGCGCCCCAGGTGAGGGCGGCCGGCGCGGCTTCGGCGGCCGGCGGGGCGACGACGCCCGGCAGGAGGAGGGAGAGGAGCAGGCCACCGGTCGCAGCCGTGCGGCGCAGGATCGCGGTCATGGCCTGACGCTATGTCG
>NZ_JAFLNG010000049.1 GCF_017427025.1 Streptomyces sp. FH025 | reverse complement strand
ACGACCGCGACCAGTGGTCGGCGATCAGCGGTCGCGCTCGACCCGGGAGACGTCCCAGACCGGCTCCGGCGACTCGTAGACCCGGCCGTCGGCGCCGAAGACCAGGAAGCGGTCGAAGGTCTTGGCGAACCAGCGGTCGTGGGTGACGCACAGCACCGTGCCGTCGAAGGCCTCCAGCCCGGTCTGGAGCGCCTCGGCGCTCTCCAGGTCCAGGTTGTCGGTCGGCTCGTCGAGCAACAGGGCCGTCACACCGGAGAGTTCGAGCTTGAGGATCATCAGCCGGGCCTGCTGCCCGCCGGACAGCGACTCGAACCGCTGCTCCTCCTGGCGGTCCAGCTCGTAGCGGCGCAGCGCGCTCATCGCGGCGCCGCGGCTGAGCGCGTGCTCCTCCTCCAGGATCGAGCGGACCGTCCGGCCGAACAGCTCCGGGTGCGCGTGGGTCTGCCGGAAGTGGCCGGGGACGACCCGGGCGCCGAGCTTCCAGTCGCCGGTGTGCGCGACGGTGTCGTCCCCGGCCAGCAGCCGCAGGAAGTGCGACTTGCCGGAGCCGTTGGAGCCGAGCACCGCGACCCGCTCGCCGTAGAAGACCTCCAGGTCGAAGGGCTTCATCAGCCCGGTGAGCTCCAGCTTCTCCATGGTGAAGGCCCGGACGCCGGTGCGCCCGCCCTTGAGCCGCATGGTGATGCTCTGCTCGCGCGGCGGCGCCTCCGGCGGGCCGGCGTCCTCGAACTTCTTCAGCCTGGTCTGCGCGGCGCTGTACCGGGAGGCCATGTCGTGGCTGACGGAGGCGGCCTGGCGCAGGGTGACGACCAGCTTCTTGAGCTTGGCGTGCTCCTCGTCCCAGCGGCGGCGCAGCTCCTCGAAGCGCTCGAAGCGGGCCTTGCGGGCCTCGTGGAAGGTGTCGAAGCCGCCGCCGTGCACCCAGACGCTGCTGCCGGCCGCGCCGGTCTCGACGCTGATGATCTTGTCGGCGGTGCGGGAGAGCAGCTCGCGGTCGTGCGAGATGAACAGGACGGTCTTCGAGGTGGCCTTGATGGCCTCCTCCAGCCAGCGCTTGGCCGGGACGTCCAGGTAGTTGTCGGGCTCGTCGAGCAGCAGCACCTCCTCGGGGCCGCGCAGCAGGGCCTCCAGCACCAGGCGCTTCTGCTCGCCGCCCGAGAGGGTGTTCAGGCCGCGCCACTGGGCCTTGTCGAAGGGCATGCCCAGGGCCGCCATGGTGCAGACGTCCCAGTCGGTCTCGTAGTCGTAGCCGCCGACGTCCGCCCAGTCGGAGAGCGACTGGGCGTAGGCCATCTGCGTCTTCTCGTCGTCCTGGGCGATCATCGCCAGCTCGGCGGCGTCCACCGCGCGGGCGGCCTTGGCGATCCGCTCGGGGGCGACCGAGACCAGCAGGTCGCGCACCGAGGCGTCGGCCGGCAGCGCGCCCGGGGTGGCCTGCTGGTCCTCACGGCCGGTGGTGCCGACGAACTGGCGCATCACGCCGAGCCCGCCGCTGATCGTCACGGTGCCGCCGTGCGGCTGGATGTCCCCCGCGATCATGCGCAGCAGGGTCGTCTTGCCCGCCCCGTTGGCGCCGACCAGGGCGACCGCGGCGCCCTCGCCGACCCGGAAGGACGCGTCGTCGAACAGCACCCGCCCGTCCGGCAGGTAGTACTCAAGGTGCGAAATCTCGACGTGTCCCATGAGGGCGATTGTCCCAAGCGGACGCGCCGGACCAAAACGGATTATGCGGAGACCGGCTGCCCCGGGAGGGTGCGCATCCGCCTGGCCTGGCGGTTCCGCTCCGCGAGCTGGTCCTCCGGCGGGTAGCCGACCTCCTCAAGGGTGAGCCCGTACGGCCGGATCACGTTGACGGCCGAGTTGCGGACCCCGCCGGCCAGCACCTCGCCGGGGAACTCCACCGGCCGGTGCCCGTCGCCGACCAGCAGCATCGCGCCGACCAGCGCCCGGACCATGTTGTGGCAGAAGGCGTCCGCCCGGACGGTGGCGACCGCGAGCGAGCCCTCCTGGGCGGCGTACGTGTCCACCGGGACGCGGTCCCAGCGCAGTTCCAGCAGGGTGCGGATGGTGGTGGCGCCCTCGCGCTTCTTGCAGTACGCGGCGAAGTCGTGCTCGCCGAGCAGCAGTTCGGCGGCCGCGTTCATCCGGTCGAGGTCGAGCGGGCGGTCGTGCCAGAGCACGTGGCCGCGCAGCAGCGGGTCGACCCCGCCGGGGTGGTCGGCGACCCGGTAGGCGTACCGGCGCCAGATCGCCGAGAAGCGGGCGTCGAACCCGGCCGGCGCCTCGCCGACCCGGTAGATCCGGACGTCCCCGGGCAGCCGGCCGGCCAGCCGGCGCAGCAGCTTCTCCCGGTGCGCCGCCCACAGCTCGGCCGGCAGGTCGACGTGGGCGACCTGGCCGCGGGCGTGCACCCCGGCGTCGGTGCGGCCGGCCACGGTCAGCGGGAAGAGCTCCTGGCTGCGGGTGACGACCTGCAGCGCGGTCTCGATCTCCTCCTGGACCGTCCTGCGGCCGCCCTTCTGACGGGCCCAGCCGGAGAACTCGGCGCCCTGGTAGGCGAGGTCGAGCCGGACCCGGACGTACCCGTCGGCCGGACCGTCCTTCACCGGCGGCTGCTCGGCGCAATCGTTGACCACTGCTCTTCCTCTCCCAAGACAAGGAACGGGCCCGCTCCCCCATCACTGGGAGAGCGGGCCCGCAACACACCTAGCGGTGTCAGGCCTGCTCGGCGGCCTCGGCCTCGTCGGCCTTGGTCTCGACGGCGGCGGCCTCGTCGGCCTCCTTGACGGCGCGCTTGGTGGCGGCCTCGGCCTCGCCGACGGCGGTCTGCGCGACGGTCAGCGCCTCGACCAGCTCGATCACGGCCATCGGGGCGTTGTCGCCACGACGGGGACCGATCTTGGTGATGCGGGTGTAGCCACCCGGGCGGTTCTCGTAGCGCGGCGCGATCTCGGTGAAGAGGGTGTGCAGGACCGACACGTCGGTGATGGTCTTGCGCACCAGGCGACGGTTGTGCAGGTCGCCCTTCTTGGCCTTGGTGATCAGCTTCTCCGCCAGCGGGCGCAGGCGGCGGGCCTTGGCCTCGGTGGTGGTGATGCGGCCGTACTGGAACAGCTCACGGGCCAGACCGGCGAGCAGCAGCGGCTCGTGGTGCGGGCCACCGCCCAGACGGGCACCCTTGGTGGGACGCGGCATGGAATTACTCCTCGAATCTCCGACTGCGGCCGTACCAGGTACCGCAGCGGGCGTACGGGCACTGTGCCCGCACGACTTTCACGACGACGGGGGCGGTCCTCGGAAGAACCGCCCCCGCGGTCAAGTCTCTCAGTACTGCTCGGTCTCGGCGTAACCCGCGTCGTCCAGGTCGTCGGCGCCGAAGGCGTCGGCGGCCGCGGTCGGGTCGAACCCGGGCGGGCTGTCCTTGAGGGCCAGGCCCATGCCGGCCAGCTTCGCCTTGACCTCGTCGATCGACTTCGCACCAAAGTTGCGGATGTCGAGCAGGTCGGCCTCGGAGCGGGCGACGAGCTCACCCACGGTGTGGATGCCCTCGCGCTTGAGGCAGTTGTAGGAGCGGACGGTGAGCTCCAGCTCCTCGATCGGCAGCGCCAGGTCGGCGGCCAGGGCGGCGTCCGTCGGGGACGGGCCCATGTCGATGCCCTCGGCGTCGATGTTCAGCTCGCGGGCGAGGCCGAACAGCTCCACCAGGGTCTTGCCGGCCGAGGCCATGGCGTCGCGCGGACGCATGGCGGGCTTGGTCTCGACGTCGACGATCAGCTTGTCGAAGTCGGTCCGCTGCTCGACACGGGTGGCCTCGACCTTGTAGGTGACCTTCAGCACGGGGCTGTAGATCGAGTCGACCGGGATGCGGCCGATCTCCTGGCCGGAGGCCTTGTTCTGGACGGCGGAGACGTAGCCGCGACCGCGCTCGACGGTCAGCTCCATCTCCAGCTTGCCCTTGCCGTTCAGCGTGGCGAGGACCAGCTCGGGGTTGTGCACCTCGACACCCGCCGGCGGGGCGATGTCGGCGGCGGTGACGACACCCGGGCCCTGCTTGCGCAGGTACATCACGACCGGCTCGTCGTGCTCCGAGGAGACGACCAGCTGCTTGATGTTGAGGATGAGGTCGGTCACGTCCTCCTTGACGCCCGGCACGGTGGTGAACTCGTGCAGGACGCCGTCGATGCGGATGCTGGTGACAGCGGCACCCGGGATCGACGACAGGAGCGTGCGGCGCAGGGAGTTGCCGAGGGTGTAGCCGAAGCCCGGCTCCAGCGGCTCGATCACGAACCGCGAGCGGAACTCGTCGACGACCTCTTCGGTCAGCGAGGGACGCTGAGCGATAAGCATGGGGTTTCGATCCTCCAGTCTTCGGCGCCCACTATTTGACGCCGAACGAATGGCCATGAGGCGGTGGCCTCACGCCAAGCGTACGGGCTCCCGCAGAAAACGGGAGCCCGTACGAGGTTTAAAGCAGAACCCAGTGTGCCCGGGTCGCCCCGAAGGGACGATACGGGTCAGACGCGGCGGCGCTTCGGCGGACGGCAGCCGTTGTGCGGGGTGGGGGTGACGTCCTGGATCGAGCCGACCTCCAGGCCGGTGGCCTGGAGCGAACGGATCGCGGTCTCGCGGCCGGAGCCCGGACCCTTCACGAAGACGTCAACCTTGCGCATGCCGTGCTCCTGCGCGCGACGGGCAGCGGCCTCGGCGGCCATCTGCGCGGCGAACGGGGTGGACTTGCGCGAGCCCTTGAAGCCGACGTGGCCGGCGGAGGCCCAGGAGATCACGTTGCCCGCGGGGTCGGTGATCGAAACGATGGTGTTGTTGAACGTGCTCTTGATGTGCGCGTGGCCGTGAGCGACGTTCTTCTTTTCCTTGCGGCGGATCTTCTTCGCGCCGGCAGCCTGACGACCCTTGGGGGGCATAAGTCTGTTCTCCTACTGAGGTGGTCGGTCCGCTGACCCGCGGGCCGGAGGGATGTCCGGTTACGGGACGGACTACTTCTTGCCCGGCTTCTTCTTACCGGCGATCGCGCGACGCGGGCCCTTGCGGGTACGCGCGTTGGTGTGGGTGCGCTGACCGCGGACCGGCAGGCCGCGGCGGTGACGCAGACCCTCGTAGCAGCCGATCTCGACCTTGCGGCGGATGTCGGCGGCCACCTCGCGGCGGAGGTCACCCTCGACCGTGAAGTTGGCGTCGATGTACTGGCTCAGCTTGACCAGGTCGTCCTCGGAGATGTCGCGAACGCGGACATCCGGGCTGACACCGGTCTCGGTGAGGGTCTGCTGGGCGCGGGTACGGCCGATGCCGTACACGTAGGTGAGGGCGATCTCGATCCGCTTCTCACGGGGGAGATCAACGCCGGCGAGGCGTGCCATTCATGGCTCCTGTGGTTCTTCAGAGGTCTGGCGTGCCACCTACTCCGACACCTCACGGTGAGGGAGCCCCGGCCTCTGACCGGGGGCGGCAGTCCGTCCCTCCCGGGACGGATCGGGTGACCCGCTTATGACGTTTTCGCGTCGCGCGAAGTACTACGAGAAATGCTGGAGAGAGATCAGCCCTGGCGCTGCTTGTGGCGCAGGTTGTCGCAGATCACCATGACCCGGCCGTGGCGGCGGATCACCTTGCACTTGTCGCAGATCTTCTTGACGCTCGGCTTGACCTTCATGTTTCAGGTTCTCCGGGTCTAGATCTGACGTTCTTACTTGTAGCGGTAGACGATCCGGCCGCGCGTGAGGTCGTAGGGGCTGAGCTCCACGACGACCCGGTCGTCCGGCAGGATGCGGATGTAGTGCATGCGC
Organism: Streptomyces sp. FH025; assembly: GCF_017427025.1. Lineage (GTDB taxonomy): Bacteria > Actinomycetota > Actinomycetes > Streptomycetales > Streptomycetaceae > Kitasatospora. Next base: position 16,356 of record NZ_JAFLNG010000049.1, on the reverse strand, counting down.
ATCTTGCCACTGATGTGCGCGAGGACCTTGTGACCGTTCTGCAGCTCGACCTTGAACATCGCGTTCGGAAGAGACTCGATCACGGTGCCCTCGATCTCAATGGCGCCTTGCTTCTTAGCCATGAACTGCGAGATCCACCTTCCGGGACCGGCTACCGTATGCGGAACGCTCGTGCGAACCTGGGTTCACCCCACCCCCGAGGGGAAGAGGGCGTGCTGAAGCACGCTACGAGTGAGCCGACGGTCCATCCTACGCCAGCGCGTCCGGTGGACCAAAACCGGGGCCCGGAAGGCGGCGACCGTCACACCCGTCCGGCTCAGACCCCGGTGGTGGCGGTCAGCGGATCGACGTGGGCGGTGCAGGCCGAGCAGCGGCTGGCGGCCTGGGGGATCTCGGTCAGGCACTCGGGGCAGGGGCGCTTCGGGGTCTTCGGCTTCTTCGGCAGGTAGCGCTCGGTGGCCTTGGTGATCGGCAGCACCACGCAGAAGTACAGCACCGCGGCGGTCATCAGGAACGCGATCAGCACGTTCAGGAACTGGCCGTACGGGAACGTGACTCCGGCCACCGTCGCCGAGTAGGCGCTGAAGTCGCCGGCCGCGCCGACCACCACGCCCACCACCGGGGTGAGGAAGGCGGACACGAAACCGGTCACCACGGCGGTGAAGGCCGAGCCGATGACGACACCGACCGCCATGTCGACGACGTTGCCGCGCATCATGAAGTCGCGGAATCCCTTGAGCACGTGCTCTCTCCTGCTCGCTCGTAAGCCACTTGTTGCCACTGCCAGCGGATAAAAATAGGACAAAAGCCCTGGAGGTCCAAACCTCCAGGGCTCTGATCCCGCGTCATGGGCGGCGGTCGGGCGCCGTCGCGACTACGCCAGCGGGTCCGGAGCGGCGGTGATGCCCAGCTTGGCCAGCTCGGCCTTGCCGCCGTCGAAGGCGGTCAGCACCAGCGGGCCCTGCTCGGTCACGGCCACCGAGTGCTCCCAGTGCGAGGCCCAGGTGCCGTCGTTGGTGACGACCGTCCAGTCGTCCTCCAGCACGGTGGTGTGCGGGGTGCCCAGCGAGACCATCGGCTCGATCGCCAGCACGGTGCCGGGGACGAGCTTCGGGCCCTTGCCGCGGCCGCGCTCGACGTAGTTCAGCACGTGCGGCTCCATGTGCATCGCGGTGCCGATGCCGTGGCCGCCGTAGCCCTCGGTGATGCCCCACTTGCCCTTGGGGGGCAGCGGCTGGCGGCGGATGTAGCCCTCGATCGCCTTGGAGACGTCGACCAGGCGGTTGTTCTTCTTCATCTGGGCGATGCCGGCCCACATCGAGCCCTCGGTCACCCGGCTCAGCATCTCGACCTCGGGGCGGACCTCGCCGACCGCCACGGTGATCGCCGAGTCGCCGTGCCAGCCGTCCAGGATGGCGCCGCAGTCGATCGAGATGACGTCGCCCTCCTGCAGCACCCGGTCGCCGGGGATGCCGTGCACGACCTCGTTGTTCACCGAGGCGCAGATCACGCCCGGGAACCACAGACCACCGTGGTGGGCGCGGAAGTTCGAGGTGGCGCCGTGGTCGGTGATGACCTTGTCCGCGATGTCGTTGAGCTCCTGGGTGGTCACCCCCGGAGCGACCGCCTCACGGCAGGCCTTCAGCGCCTCGGCGACGACCAGCCCGGCCGCTCGCATCTTCGCGATCTGCTCGGGGGTCTTGATCTCCACCATCTGGTCACGCCTTCCAAGTCCGGATTACCACTGCATACCACCGTACGACGCCGAAACGGCCGGGTCGCCCGCTCTCACGGGCGACCCGGCCGTACACGTGCGTACGTTCGCCGAGAAACTCAGCTGTCCTGCTTCAGCGCCTCGATCGCGCGGGCGGTGACCTCGTCCACCTTGCCGAGGGCCGAGATCGTCGCCACCAGGCCCTGCTGGGCGTAGTAGTCGATGATCGGCTCGGTCTCCGTGTGGTAGACCTCCAGGCGCGTGCGCACCTTCTCCTCGGTGTCGTCCGAGCGCTGGTACAGCTCGCCGCCGCACTCGTCGCAGACGCCCTCGACCTTCGGCGGGTTGTAGTCCACGTGGAAGACGTGGCCACCGTCGTTGCGGCACAGGCGCCGACCCGCGATCCGCTTGACGACCTCGTCCTCGGGGACCTCCAGGTCCAGCACGCCGTCCAGCTTTATGCCCTGCTCGCCCAGGAACTCGTCCAGCGCCTTGGCCTGGCCCAGGTTGCGGGGGAAGCCGTCGAGCAGGAAGCCGTGGGCGGCGTCCGGCTGCAGCATGCGGTCCTTGGCCATCCCGATGGTGACCTCGTCCGGCACCAGGCGGCCCGCGTCCATGTAGCTCTTGGCCTCGAGCCCCAGCGGGGTGCCCTGGCCGATGTTCGCGCGGAACAGGTCGCCGGTGGAGATGTGGGGGATGGACAGGGTCTTGGCGAGCAGGTGCGCCTGAGTACCCTTCCCGGCCCCGGGAGGACCAACGAGGACGATACGCATCAGCGGAGGAACCCTTCGTAATTGCGCTGCTGGAGCTGGCTCTCGATCTGCTTAACAGTTTCGAGTCCGACGCCGACGACGATGAGCACGCTGGTGCCGCCGAACGGGAAGTTGGTCTGCTGTCCGAAGGCGACCAGGGCGATCATCGGGATCAACGCGATCAGGCCCAGGTAGAGCGAACCCGGCCACGTGATTCGGGTCAGCACGTAGTTCAGGTACTCGGCCGTCGGGCGGCCGGCCCGGATGCCCGGGATGAAGCCACCATACTTCTTCATATTGTCGGCGACTTCTTCGGGGTTGAAGGAGATCGCGACGTAGAAGAAGGCGAAGAAGACGATCAGCAGGAAGTAGGTGGCCATGTAGATCGGGTGGTCACCCTTGACGAAGTTCCGGTTGATCCACACCGCCCAGCCCGCCTGGCTGTTGGTCAGCTGGACCACCAGGGCCGGGATGTACAGCAGCGACGAGGCGAAGATGACCGGGATGACACCGGCCTGGTTCACCTTGAGCGGGATGTAGGTCGACGTCCCGCCGAACGCCCGGCGGCCGATCATCCGCTTCGCGTACTGGACCGGGATCCGGCGCTGGGCCTGCTCGACGAAGATGACCAGCATCACGACGATGATGCCGACCGCGACCACGGAGAGGAACTCGACCCAGCCGCCGCCGATGGTGCCGGACTGCTTGATGGCCCACATCGAGGACGGGAACTGCGCCGCGATCGAGGTGAAGATCAGCAGCGACATGCCGTTGCCGATGCCGCGGTCGGTGATCAGCTCACCCAGCCACATGATCACGGTGGTGCCGGCGGTCATCGTGATCACCATGACGGCCACCCGGAAGACGCCGGTGTCCGGCACGATCTGGTTGGCCAGCGGGCAGCCGGAGAACAGCGCGCCGCTGGAGGCCGTCGCCACGATGCCGGTGCCCTGGAGCACGGCGAGCGCGATGGTCAGGTAGCGGGTGTACTGCGTGATCTTCGTCTGGCCGGCCTGGCCCTCCTTCTTCAGCGCCTCCAGTCGCGGGATCACGACGGTGAGGAGCTGGAGGATGATGCTCGCCGTGATGTACGGCATGATGCCGAGGGCGAAGATCGTCAGCTGGAGGAGCGCGCCACCGCTGAACAGGTTGACGAGTCCGAAGAGGCCGTTGTTCTTGCTCTCCTTCACGCACTCGTTCACGGCCGTGAAGCTCACGCCCGGAATCGGGATGTGCGAGCCCAGCCGGAACAGCACCATGATGCCCAGCGTGAACAGCAGCTTCTTGCGCAGGTCGGGCGTCTGGAACGCCCGCGCGAACGCACTGAGCACGGTGCCTCCTGCGCCTCCCGCGCGTCGTCGGCGGGAGGGTCGGTCCTGAATGGGGAGTTTGCGGTTCGGGCTCCCGTACAGACGGCACAGGCGAGCCTACGCGCAGCCTACAAGGGAACTCCACGGACTCTAACAGTGCCTGGCCACTCGGAAGAAGCGCGTACGGCCGCTCCCCCACTCACGGGGTACGGGATGCCCGGGTTTGCCACACAAAAGAACGAGGGACGTTCCGGCCCCGGGCCGTCCGAAAACCGTGGGGTCCGGAAACGGCACGAGCCCCGCACCTCCCGGAGGAGGTGCGGGGCTCGTTGACGGTTGTCAGCGGGCTCAGACGAGCTCGGTGACCGTACCGCCGGCGGCCTTGATCTTCTCGGCGGCCGAGCCGGAGACGGCGTCGACCGTCACCTGCAGCGCAACCGAGACCTCGCCGGTGCCGAGCACCTTGACGAGGGAGTTCTTGCGGACCGCACCCTTCGCGACCAGGTCCTCGACCGTGACCTCGCCACCCTGCGGGTAGAGCTCGGCCAGCTTGTCGAGGTTGACGACCTGGAACGTGATCTTGAACGGGTTCTTGAAGCCCTTCAGCTTCGGCAGGCGCATGTGGAGCGGCATCTGGCCACCCTCGAAGCGCTGCGGAACCTGGTAGCGGGCCTTGGTGCCCTTGGTACCACGACCGGCGGTCTTACCCTTGGAGCCCTCACCACGACCCACGCGGATCTTGTCGGTCTTGGCACCCGGGGCGGGACGCAGGTTGTGGATCTTGATCGGGTTGTCGCCCATGATCAGTCCACCTCCTCAACCGTCACCAGGTGACGGACCGTGTGGGCCATCCCGCGGATCTCGGGACGGTCCTCCTTCACCACGACGTCGTGCATGCGCTTGAGACCAAGCGAACGCAGGGTGTCACGGTGGTTCTGCTTGCTGCCGATGTACGACTTGGTCTGCGTGATCTTCAGGCGAGCCATCAGGCGCTCACCCCAGCAGCACGCGCCCGCAGCAGAGCGGCGGGAGCCACGTCCTCCAGCGGCAGGCCACGACGGGCGGCGATCTCCTCGGGGCGGACGAGGCCCTTCAGAGCAGCCACGGTGGCGTGCACGATGTTGATCGCGTTGTCCGAGCCGAGCGACTTCGACAGGATGTCGTGGATGCCGGCGCACTCCAGGACGGCACGCACCGGACCACCGGCGATAACACCGGTACCGGGGGCGGCGGGCTTCAGCAGCACGACGCCGGCGGCCTTCTCACCCTGAACCGGGTGAGGGATGGTGCCCTGGATACGGGGGACGCGGAAGAAGTTCTTCTTGGCCTCCTCAACGCCCTTGGCGATGGCGGCCGGAACCTCCTTCGCCTTGCCGTAACCGACACCCACGGTGCCCTCGCCATCGCCCACCACGACGAGCGCGGTGAAGCTGAAGCGACGGCCACCCTTGACAACCTTGGCGACACGGTTGATCGCGACGACGCGCTCGACGTAAGCGGTCTTCTCGACAGCCTGGGCGTTGCCCTGACCGTCACGCTTACGGTCGCGCCGCTCGCCACCCGTGCCGCGACCGGCGCCGCCTTCGCGGCGCTGGGGTCCAGCCATTGGAATTACCTCTCTCGTTTACGTCCGTCGACAGAGTCGACGAGCGGCTTAGAAGTCGAGCCCGGCCTCGCGAGCCGCGTCCGCCAGAGCGGCGATGCGGCCGGCGTACCGGTTGCCCGCGCGGTCGAAGACGACCGACTCGATGCCGGCGGCCTTGGCGCGCTCGGCGACCAGGCTCCCGACCTTCTTGGCCAGCTCGGTCTTGTCGCCCTCGGTGCCCTTGATGGACACGTCGAGGGTGGACGCCGACGCCAGGGTGTGACCCTTGGCGTCGTCGATGACCTGGGCGACCATGTGACGGTTCGAACGCGTCACGACGAGGCGCGGACGCACCTCGGTGCCGACGACGCGCTTGCGAACGCGGATCGCGCGGCGCTTGCGAGCGGCGCTCTTGTAGGCGTTGCCCTTGCCGATCTTGACAGAGACACTCATCGCTTACTTACCACTCTTTCCGACCTTGCGGCGGATGACCTCGCCCGCGTACTTGACGCCCTTGGCCTTGTACGGGTCGGGCTTGCGCAGCTTGCGGATGTTCGCGGCGACCTCGCCGACCTTCTGCTTGTCGATGCCGTCCACGTGGAACTTGGTGGGCGACTCGACGACGAAGGAAATGCCCTCCGGCGCGGTGACCAGGATCGGGTGGCTGTAGCCCAGCGCGAACTCCATGTCGGAGCCCTTCGCCGTGACTCGGTAACCAACACCGCTGATCTCCAGCGACTTGCGGTAGCCCGCGGTCACGCCGGTGATCATGTTCGCCACCAGCGTGCGGGTCAGGCCGTGCAGGGCCTTCGAGCGACGCTCGTCGTTCGGGCGGGTGACGAGCACGGTGCCGTCCTCGCCCTTGCCGATCTCGATCGGCTCGGCGACGACGTGGGTGAGGGAGCCCTTGGGGCCCTTCACCGAGACCGCCTGGCCATCGATGGTGACGTCCACGCCAGCGGGGACCTGGATGGGCAGCCGTCCAATGCGCGACATTGCTGTACCTCCGTTTCCCGAATTACCAGACGTAGGCGAGAACTTCTCCGCCTACGCCCTTCTTGGCGGCCTGCTTGTCGGTCAGGAGGCCGGACGACGTGGAGATGATCGCCACGCCCAGGCCGCCGAGAACCTTCGGCAGGTTGGTGGACTTTGCGTAAACACGCAGACCCGGCTTGCTGATGCGCTTGATGCCGGCGATGGAGCGCTCACGGTTGGGGCCGAACTTGAGCTCGATGGTCAGCTTCTTGCCGACCTCGCCCTCAGCGGGCTCCTCAACCTTGTAGGAGGAGATGTACCCCTCCTGCTGCAGGATCTCGGCGACGTGCGCCTTGATCTTGCTCGACGGCATCGCGACGGAGTCGTGGTACGCCGAGTTCGCGTTACGCAGACGCGTGAGCATGTCTGCGATGGGGTCGGTCATGGTCATGATGGCCTCAGGCCTCTCTCGCCGTGGTTTCTCCGCGCCAGGTCCCCCCTACGCACTCTCGCGAGTTCGCCGGGGGCACAAGCGCAGGGGACCTGCGACGTAGTAAGACTGGGTGCGAGCCCTCCCAGAAGAGGGCCACGGGCATCCATGGGGAAGCCGTGGCAGGGGGCCCGACCCCACTACCTTACGGGAATCCGTACGGCAGGCCCAAAACGGACCGGTGTGGGATCGGGCACCTCTGCTTCGCTGCGTGCCTAAAGCTCCGGAATTACCAGGAGCTCTTGGTCACGCCCGGCAGCTCGCCGCGGTGCGCCATCTCACGGAGGCAGACACGGCACAGGCCGAACTTGCGGTACACCGAGTGCGGACGGCCGCAGCGCTGGCACCGGGTGTAGGCCCGGACGCCGAACTTCGGCTTGCGCTCGGACTTCGCGATGAGGGACTTCTTCGCCATTGGCTCACGCCTCCTTGAACGGGAAGCCCAGAGCGCGCAGGAGCGCCCGGCCCTCGTCGTCGGTCTGAGCGGTGGTCACGACGGTGATGTCCATACCGCGCTGACGGTCGACCTTGTCCTGGTCGATCTCGTGGAACATAACCTGCTCGGTCAGACCGAAGGTGTAGTTGCCACGGCCGTCGAACTGCTTCGGGGAGAGGCCACGGAAGTCACGGATACGCGGCAGGGCCAGCGAAACCAGACGGTCCAGGAACTCCCACATGCGGTCACCGCGGAGGGTGACGTGGGTGCCGATCGGCTGGCCCTCGCGCAGCTTGAACTGCGCGATGGACTTGCGGGCCTTGGTCACGGCCGGCTTCTGACCGGTGATCGCGGTCAGGTCGCGGATCGCGCCCTCGATCAGCTTGCTGTCACGAGCAGCCTCGCCGACACCCATGTTGACCACGACCTTGACCAGGCCGGGGATCAGCATGACGTTCTCGTACTTGAACTGCTCGTGCAGCTGACCCTTGATCTCGGAGTTGTAACGCTCCTTGAGACGGGGGGTCACCTTCTCAACAGTCGTCTCAGACATCAGATGTCCTCACCGGTTCGCTTGGCAACGCGGATCTTGTTGCCCTCGTCGTCGAAGCGGTAGCCAACGCGGGTGACGACCTTCTTGCCGTCCTTCTCCACGACCAGCTGGACGTTGGAGACGTGCACCGGGGCCTCGACGGTGACGATGCCACCCTGAGTGCCCGGACCCGGCTTGGTGTGCTTCTTGACCCGGTTCACACCCTCGACGAGGACCTTGTTCTCAGCCGGCAGGGCCTGGATGACCTTGCCCTGCTTGCCCTTGTCCTTGCCGGTGATGACCTGAACCAGGTCACCCTTCTTGATCTTCATGCTGTTCGCCATGGGTTAGAGCACCTCCGGCGCCAGCGAGATGATCTTCATGAACTTCTTGTCGCGCAGCTCGCGGCCCACCGGGCCGAAGATGCGGGTACCGCGGGGGTCACCCTCGGTGTTCTTGAGGACGACGGCGGCGTTCTCGTCGAACCGGATGTAGGAACCGTCCGGACGACGGCGCTCCTTCACGGTACGGACGACGACGGCCTTGACCACGTCACCCTTCTTCACCGAGCCACCGGGGATCGCGTCCTTGACGGTCGCGACGATGACGTCCCCGATTCCGGCGTAGCGGCGACCGGAGCCACCGAGAACACGGATGCAAAGGATCTCCTTGGCACCAGTGTTGTCGGCAACACGCAGTCGCGACTCCTGCTGGATCACAGCTTTCTCCTGATCGTCAACGAGAGTCGACGGGCCGGCCGCTGCTCACACCGGCGTCCCACTGGGACCCGCTGCACATACGGCCGTACCACATCGGCTTCGTTACTTGGCCTTCTCGAGGATCTCGACGACGCGCCAGCGCTTCGTCGCGGACAGCGGGCGGGTCTCCGCGAGGAGGACCCGGTCGCCCACGCCGCACGCGTTCTGCTCGTCGTGCGCCTTCAGCTTGTTCGTACGGCGAATGACCTTGCCGTACAGAGCGTGCTTGACGCGGTCCTCGACGGCGACGACGACGGTCTTGTCCATCTTGTCGCTGACGACGAGACCCTCACGGGTCTTGCGGAAACCGCGCGTCTCGTTGGTGTTCTCAGTCATCAGGCGTTCTCCACCGTCTCGATGCCCAGCTCGCGCTCGCGCATCAGGGTGTAGATCCGCGCGATGTCCTTGCGGACGAGCTTGAGCCGTCCGTGGTTGTCGAGCTGCCCGGTCGCCGCCTGGAAGCGGAGGTTGAACAGCTCCTCCTTGGCCTCGCGAAGCTTGGCAACGAGGGCCTCGTTGTCCAGCTGACGAAGCTCAGCAGCCTTGGTAGCGGCCGACATCAGCTTTCACCGTCCTCGCGCCGGACGATCCGGCACTTCATCGGAAGCTTGTGCGCGGCACGGGTGAGCGCCTCGCGCGCAATCTTCTCGTTCGGGTACGACAGCTCGAACATGACCCGACCCGGGTGCACGTTCGCGATCCACCACTCCGGCGAACCCTTACCGGAACCCATGCGGGTCTCGGCCGGCTTCTTGGTGAGCGGGCGGTCCGGGTAGATGTTGATCCAGACCTTGCCACCACGACGAATGTGACGGGTGATCGCGATACGAGCCGACTCGATCTGACGGTTCGTCACGTAGGCCGGGGTCACGGCCTGGATGCCGTACTGGCCGAACGCCAGCTCGGTGCCACCCTTCGAAGCGCCGCGGCGCTTCGGGTGGTGCTGCTTGCGGTGCTTGACCCTACGGGGGATCAGCATTGGGGTCAGGCCTCCGTTCCGGTGTTCTCAGCAGCCGGAGCCTCGACGGCCGGGGCCGCGGGGGCCTCGGCAGCGGCGGGACGACGGCCACGGCCACCGCGCTCGCCACCACGACGCTCGCCACCGCGGGCGGGACGACCACCCTCGGGACGGGCCGGGCGGTTGCCCGAGCGGGCAGCGGCGTTCTCAGCGCGGACCTCGGCGATGTTCTTGACGTCGCCCTTGTAGATCCAGACCTTCACGCCGATGCGGCCGAAGGTGGTCTTGGCCTCGAAGAAGCCGTAGTCGACGTTCGCACGCAGGGTGTGCAGCGGCACGCGACCCTCGCGGTAGAACTCCGAACGGCTCATCTCGGCGCCGCCGAGACGACCGGAGCACTGGACCTTGATGCCCTTGGCGCCGGACTTCATGGTGCCCTGCATCGACTTGCGCATGGCACGGCGGAAGGAGACGCGGGAGGACAGCTGCTCCGCGACGCCCTGAGCCACGAGCTGGGCGTCCAGCTCGGGGTTCTTGACCTCGAGGATGTTCAGCTGGACCTGCTTGCCGGTCAGCTTCTCGAGGTCGCCGCGGATGCGGTCGGCCTCGGTGCCACGGCGACCGATGACGATGCCGGGGCGAGCGGTGTGGATGTCAACGCGGACGCGGTCGCGGGTGCGCTCGATCTCGACCTTGGAGATGCCGGCGCGCTCCATGCCCTTCGTCATCATGCGACGAATGGCGACGTCTTCCTTGACGTAGTCCTTGTACAGCTTGTCGGCGTACCAGCGGGACTTGAAGTCCGTGCTGATGCCGAGGCGGAACCCGTGCGGGTTAACCTTCTGGCCCATTACCGGGTCCCTTCCTTGCTGCTGACGACCACGGTGATGTGGCTGGTCCGCTTGCGGATCCGGTAGGCACGGCCCTGGGCACGCGGACGGAACCGCTTCAGGGTCGGACCCTCGTCAACGTACGCCTCGGAGATGTAGAGGTCGTCCACGTTGGAGTGGTTGTAGTTGTGCGCGGCGTTGGCGATGGCGCTGTCGAGCACCTTGCCGACCGGCACGGTGGCGGCCTGCGGAGCGAAACGCAGGACGGCCTGGGCCTCCGTGGCATTCATGCCACGGATGAGGTCCACCACGCGGCGGGCCTTCATGGGCGTCACGCGGATGTACCGCGCCTGAGCCCTGGCTTCCATGGTTGTCCCCTTAATGGAGTAAGTCATTGAGTCTTTTTGGCGCGCAAGCTCAGGCTTAGCGACGCTTCGACTTCCGGTCTTCCTTCACGTGGCCACGGAAGGTGCGGGTCGGAGCGAACTCGCCGAGCTTGTGGCCGACCATCGACTCGGTGACGAACACCGGGACGTGCTTACGGCCATCGTGAACCGCGATCGTGTGACCGAGCATGCTCGGGGAGATCACGGAACGACGGGACCAGGTCTTGATGACGTTCTGGGTACCCGCCTCGTTCTGAGCGTCCACCTTCTTGATGAGGTGGCCGTCGATGAAGGGGCCCTTCTTGAGACTGCGCGGCATCTGACCTGCTCCTAGCGCTTCTTGTTGGTCTTGCGGCGGCGCACGATGAGCTTGTCCGACGCCTTGTTCGGGCGACGGGTACGGCCCTCGGGCTTACCCCACGGCGAGACCGGGTGGCGACCACCGGAGGTCTTACCCTCACCACCACCGTGCGGGTGGTCGATCGGGTTCATGGCGACACCACGCACGGTCGGGCGGACGCCCTTCCAGCGCATGCGGCCGGCCTTGCCCCAGTTGATGTTCGACTGCTCGGCGTTGCCGACCTCGCCGACAGTGGCGCGGCAGCGCGCGTCGACCAGGCGGATCTCACCGGAGGGCATGCGCAGGTGCGCCATCTTGCCCTCACGCGCCAGCAGCTGGATGCCGGAGCCGGCCGAGCGGGCCAGCTTGGCACCGCCGCCGGGACGCAGCTCCACAGCGTGGATGGTGGTACCGACCGGGATGTTGCGCAGCGGCAGGTTGTTGCCCGGCTTGATGTCGGCGCCAGCGCCGTTCTCGATCCGGTCACCCTGCGTGATGCCGCGCGGCGCGATGATGTAGCGCTTCTCGCCGTCCGCGTAGTGCAGGAGCGCGATGCGCGCGGTGCGGTTCGGGTCGTACTCGATGTGTGCGACCTTGGCCGGCACGCCGTCCTTGTCGTGACGACGGAAGTCGATCACGCGGTAGGCGCGCTTGTGACCGCCACCCTGGTGGCGAGCGGTGACACGACCGGCGTTGTTGCGGCCGCCCTTGCTGTGCAGCGGGCGAACCAGCGACTTCTCCGGGGTGGACCGCGTGATTTCTACGAAGTCGGCCACGCTGGAGCCGCGACGGCCCGGCGTAGTCGGCTTGTACTTGCGGATGCCCATTTGGCTCTCTCGTCCTCGTCCTAATCGACGATCACGATCTCCTGATTCAGGAGACCGGACCACCGAAGATGTCGATGCGGTTGCCCTCGGCCAGCGTCACGATGGCGCGCTTGGTGTCCTTGCGCTTGCCAAAGCCCGTCTTGGAGCGCTTGCGCTTGCCCTGACGGTTGATCGTGTTGACAGCCTCGACCTTGACCGAGAAGACCGCCTCGACGGCCTGCTTGATCTGGGTCTTGTTGGCGCCCGGCGACACGATGAACGTGTACTTGTTCTCGTCGAGGAGCGAGTAGCTCTTCTCCGAGATGACCGGCTTCACCAGGACGTCACGGGGGTCCGTGAACGTCTTGCTCGTAACGTCGCTCATCAGGCGGCGCTCCCTTCGAGCTCGCCCTCAGCGGCAACGGCCTTGGCGGACGCGGCCGGACCGGCCACGAAACGCTCGAAGGCGGCCTGGGTGAAGACCACATCGTCGGAGACGAGCACGTCGTAGGTGTTCAGCTGACCGGCGTCCAGGATGTGCACGTTCGGCAGGTTGCGAGCGGACTTGAGGCCCAGCTCGTCCGCGCGCTCGACGACCAGGAGGACGTTCTTGCGCTCGGTGATCTTGCCGAACAGGCTCTTGGCGGCCTTGGTCGACGGCGCCTCGGTCGCGGTCACGCCGGTGACGACGTGGATGCGGTTGTGGCGGGCCCGGTCGGTGAGCGCACCGCGCAGGGCGGCGGCGATCATCTTCTTCGGGGTCCGCTGCGAGTAGTCGCGCGGCACGGGACCGTGCACGACGCCACCGCCGGCGAACTGCGGCGCACGGGTCGAGCCCTGACGGGCGCGGCCGGTGCCCTTCTGGCGGTACGGCTTCTTGCCGCCGCCGCGGACCTCGCCACGAGTCTTGGTCTTGTGGGTGCCCTGACGGGCCGCAGCGAGCTGCGCCACGACGACCTGGTGCATCAGCGGAACGCTGACCTTCGCGTCGAAGATCTCAGCCGGCAGCTCGATGCTGCCGGTCTTGTCGCCAGCCGGCGACAGGATGTCAATGGTGCTCATATCCTTCACAGCCCCTTCGCCGCGGTGCGGACGAGGACGAGGCCGCCGTTCGGGCCCGGGACGGCGCCCTTGATGAGCAGCAGACCCTTCTCCGCGTCGACCGCGTGCACGGTCAGGTTCTGGGTGGTCACACGCTCGTGGCCCATCCGACCAGCCATGCGCAGGCCCTTGAACACACGGCCCGGGGTGGCGCAGCCACCGATGGAACCGGGCGAGCGGTGCTTGCGCTGGGTGCCGTGACCGGCGCCGAGACCCTTGAAGTTGTGACGCTTCATGACACCGGCGAAGCCCTTGCCCTTGGAGGTGCCGGTCACGTCGACCTTGACACCCGCCTCGAACAGCTCGGCGGTGATCTCCTGGCCCAGGGTGTACTCGGAGGCGTCCGAGGTACGGATCTCGACCAGGTGGCGGCGCGGGGTGACACCGGCCTTGGCGAAGTGGCCCGCGAGGGGCTTGTTCACCTTGCGGGGGTCGATCTCGCCGAAGCCGAGCTGGACGGCGCTGTAGCCGGCCGGGCTGTCGGCGGTGTGGACCTGGGTCACGACATTGGGCCCAGCCTTGACGACGGTCACCGGAACGACCCGGTTGTTCTCGTCCCAGACCTGGGTCATGCCGAGCTTCTCGCCCAGGATGCCCTTAATCTGCTTAGCCATCTTCGGTGCGCCTCTCAGAGCTTGATCTCGATGTCGACGCCAGCCGGCAGGTCGAGACGCATGAGCGAGTCAACCGTCTTCGGCGTGGGGTCGAGGATGTCGATCAGACGCTTGTGAGTACGCATCTCGAAGTGCTCGCGCGAGTCCTTGTACTTGTGCGGCGAGCGGATGACGCAGTACACGTTCTTCTCAGTGGGCAGCGGCACCGGGCCCGCGACCTGCGCACCAGTACGGATCACCGTCTCGACGATCTTCTTCGCCGAGGAGTCGATGACCTCGTGGTCGTAGGCCTTGAGCCGGATGCGGATCTTCTGTCCCGCCATGGCTACTCAGTAGTCCTTCTGTCGATAGTTGCCGCACGACTCCCCCTCCGACCCCCGCGCTCGGGCGTGTCGCACTCGCGCTTGCAAAAAACCGGCGAGCAAATCGTCGGTTTCGAACTTTCGGGGTGGGGGGAGCCGGGCCGAGGCCCCGCACACGCTTCCCGGAAGATTCCCGTACTTTCGCCCCGCAGCTGCCGTGGCGTAGAACTCACGCTTGACGGCCATCACGGGAACGACGAGTACATGGGACTCGCTTCCAGTCCTCCCGGCGGGAGGCGCGCAGCATCGGCACTCAACCGAGCAACTTGGACATACTGCCACATGGAGCAGCCCAAACGCCAATCGGGGCCGGTGAGACGCACCTCACCGACCCCGATCGTCACCCGTTCGGGATCACTTCTTCGGCGGGCGGCCGCAGACGACCTCCCAGTCCTTCCCGGTGTTGGCGCAGGAGAGCTTCTTCTGGTCCGGACCGAAGGTGTACTCGGACAGGTCCATGTTGATCGGGTTGCAGTCCTGCTTGCCCTTGTACGGCGAGTACTTGGGGCACTGGCCGTTGTCGAGCTGCTGCAAGTGCGCGCGCAGCGCGTCCAGGCCCATGTCCTCGACGCCCGGGTTGGTGGACGGCATGAAGCGGTTGGCCGACCAGGAGCCGCCCATGGTGGCGAACAGGGCGATCGCGCACACCAGACCGGCGGCCAGCTGGGCCATCACCCGCGGCGAGATCCGCGCGGCCCGGGCCGGGGCCACCTCCTGCAGCGTGCCGCGGACCCAGCCGAAGCCGCGCTCGTAGGTGAGCATCACGGCCATGACGGCGATGATGATCATGCAGTAGAAGATGATCCAGGTGGTGCGCGGGTACAGCTGGACGGCCTGGTTGTGCTCCATGTGGGAGGCGAACCAGAAGCGCAGCAGCCAGGCGCCGGCCAGGACGAAGCCCGCGGTGCGGACCACGACGTTGCGGAAGCCCAGGCCGACCCCGATGCCCACGCCGAGCAGCAGGAGCACGCCGAAGCCGGTCTGGCCGGCCAGCTCACCGGACTCCGGCCAGTTGTGGTACGTCAGGGTGCCGGCGCGGTCGGACGCCCAGCCCATGACGTACGCCGGGTCGATGTAGGTGTTGATGTAGGCGTACCGGTCCGTCGTGCTCGCGCCGAGGCGGGCCAGCTGGTACAGCAGCGGCGCACCGATCACGGCCGCCGTGACCAGCGTGGTGCCCAGGAAGACCAGCGCGCGCTTGAGGGCGGTCCGCCCGCGTCGCCACGGGAACACCAGCGCGGCCAGGAGGAACGAGCCCGGGGCCGCCCACAGGTACCAGCCCGAGTACCAGAGGAACATCACGCCGAACGCGGCGCCGAAGCCGAGGCCGCGCAGCGCCGCCGACCGGGTCGAGAGCTCGTCGGCCCGGCGGATCTCCCGGAAGCAGGCCGCCAGCAGCGGCAGCAGCACCAGCATGGAGCCGTGGCTGTAGGGGCGGATCGGGTCGAGGAAGACGATCGAGGTCGGCACCGCGACCGCCATCGCCCAGAACGGGCGCAGCAGCATCCGCCAGGACAGGTAGGCCATCGGCCCGACCAGCGCGCTGAGGATCAGCTGCAGGTCCTTGAGCGCGTGGCCCACGCCGGCGATGCCGTTGTGGAAGAGCTTGGCCCAGACGGCGAGCAGCGCGGGGAAGAGCGGGGGGTACACCCCGGGCAGGCTCTTGTGGCGGATCATGTCGTTGGCCATGCCCATGAGGTTGCCCGGGTCGCCCTCCTGGCCGCCGAGGCCCCAGGGCGTGCCGTGCAGGGCGACCGCGATGCCGCCGGCGACGACACCGGTGCCCAGGCCCGCGATGGCGGCGCACACCAGCCGCTGCGCGACCTGGTAGTAGCGCAGCGTGCCGCGGTAGGCGAGGAACAGCAGGACCGCGAGCACCGGGATGCCGAGGAGCGCCGCGTACTGCTGGATCTTGGCGAGGCCGCTGACCTGGCCGATCCGGGTGGTCGGGTTGACGCTGATGTGCGTGCACAGCAGCATGAAGCCGAGCCCGGCGACCACGCTGACCACGACCTCCGCCAGCGGGAGGAACCAGCGCTTCTCGGTCCACCGCGAAAAGCGGTCGCCCGGACGACCGGACACCGCCCCCTCGGAGGAGGCGGCTCTCACATCGCCGGGCGCGGTGGCACGGCCGCCGACCACGTCCGGGGCCAAATCCGTCATGTCTCTTCGCTTCCGTGAAGCGGCACACTGCCGCGGGGCGGACCGACTCGCCGGTGCGAGTGAAGTCAGCAGGCGCCGACCGGGCGCCCGGTCGTCACAGGTCGGCCGGATCTCCTTGAAGTGCGATGGACCGGCTGGTCGTCACCGGCGGCAGTGCCGGGCCCGGGCCGGGACTCATGGTAATCGCACGCCCAAGAGCGTGTCATGGCGCGCTGCCCGACCGTTCACCGGCCCTTTCTCCGCC
>NZ_JAFLNG010000489.1 GCF_017427025.1 Streptomyces sp. FH025 | reverse complement strand
GGGCGAGCAGCGGCAGCAGTTCGGCGGCCGGGCGGGCGCGGTGGGCGGTGACGCCGAGCGGGGCCGGGGCGAGCGGGATCAGCAGGTCGGCGGACGGGTCGGCGTCGGGGCTGTGCAGCCAGAGCGCCGTCGCGTACTGGCCGGGGAAGGTGAGCAGCCGGGGTTGTCGCCGGGACCGGGAACCCTGGGCGAGTTGCCAGGCCTCGCGCAGCGCCCGGATCGTCGAGTGCAGGTAGGGGCCGGCGGTGAAGTGGGAGAAGGTGTGGCCCTCGGCGCTCTGCACCACCTCGGCGGCGGCGGCCACCTCGGTGCCGTCCTTGATCAGGAAGCGCCAGCCGGTCCGGCGGGCTGCGGGCAGCTCGGGGCGCGGGCCGTCCAGGACGTGCACCGCGAGCGGATGCGCGGGGAGCAGTGGACCGGTCGGATGGCGCAGCGCTGCGGCGGCGGGCTGGCGCAGCGCGGTCTCCGAGTCGAGCGCGCCCAGGACCGCGCGCAGGGCGCTCGGCGGGGGCTGGGGGGTCTGCAGGGTCATGGCGGGGTCCGCCTCTCCAAGCGAGATCGGCGTGCGAGTGCGGCATACCGGCGTGGCGCGGCGCGTCTACGGTGACGGGGCCGGGCCGTGTCCGGTTGTGCATGATCGCGGTGCCGGCGCTGCCGTTGCCGACGAGGCTTCGGGGCGGGCGAGGGCCGGCCGAGCGCAGTGCGATTTCATCGAACAAGTGCGCAGGGTGACCTGTTTATCACAGGCGGTGGTGTCGAGCAAGTCTGCAGATGGTCTGAATTTCCGTCAGCTACCTTGCATTGCAAGCCAGTACAAGCGTTCGGGTATCGATCTTCGGGGCGGGCATGATGCTTGCACGGTCGGTCGGCCGGGTGGCTCAGGAGGAGGGGACCATGGGCGAGAAGGTCGTGGCGACTCGGGCGGATCTGGCGGACCGGCAGCAGTACCGGGTCAAGCTCCAGGCCTGCCTAGACGCGCTCGGGCGGATGCTGCGGGAGGACCGCTTCGACCGGCCGCGGGCGGTGATGGGGCTGGAGATCGAGCTCAACCTGGCCGACGAGCAGGGCCTGCCGGCGATGCGCAACGCCCAGGTGCTCAGTTCGATCGGCTCCAGCGACTTCCAGACCGAGCTGGGGAAGTTCAACATCGAGGTCAACGTCGCCCCGCACCGGCTCGGCGGGCACGTCTTCGAGGAACTGCGCGAGGAACTCGACACCGGGCTGCGCTACGCCGACCGGCGGGCGGCCGAGGCCGGTGCCCGGATCGTCATGGTGGGCATCCTGCCGACCCTCGAACACGCCCACACCGGGCTCGACGCGATGAGCCACAACCAGCGGTACAGCCTGCTCAGCGACCAGATCGTGGCCGCTCGGGGGGAGGAGATCGCGCTCGACATCGAGGGCGTCGAGCACCTCCAGCTGGACTCCGTCACCATGGTGGCGGAGGCCGCCGCGACCTCGCTGCAGTTGCACCTCCAGGTGACCCCGGAGCGGTTCTCCTCGGTGTGGAACGCCGCCCAGGCGATCTGCGGGCCGCAGCTCGCGCTCGGCGCCAACGCGCCGTTCCTGTTCGGGCGGGAGCTGTGGCGGGAGACCCGTCCGGTGCTCTTCCAGCAGGCCTGCGACACCCGTTCGGCGGAGCTCAAGGCCCAGGGCGTGCGCCCGATCACCTGGTTCGGCGAGCGCTGGGTGGACTCGGCGTACGACCTGTTCGAGGAGAACCTGCGCTACTTCCCCGCGCTGCTGCCGATCTGCGACGACGAGGACCCGCTGAAGGTGCTGTCCTCCGGCGGCGCGCCCAGCCTCGCCGAGATGCGACTGCACAACGGCACCATCTACCGCTGGAACCGCCCGATCTACGACATCGCGGGCGGGGTCGCGCACCTGCGGGTGGAGAACCGGGCGCTGCCGGCCGGGCCGACGGTGGCCGACACGCTGGCCAACGCGGCCTTCTACTACGGGCTGGTGCGGGTGCTCGCCGAGCAGCCCCGGCCGATCTGGACCCGCCTGCCGTTCGAGCGTGCGGACGAGAACTTCCGGCAGGGCGCCCGGTACGGCATCGACGCGGTGTTCCACTGGCCGCGCCCCGGCCGGGCGGGCCGCGGCGGCGGGCTGACCACGGTGTCCGCCGTCGACCTGGTGCTGAACGAACTGCTGCCGATGGCGTACCAGGGCCTGGACGAGTGGGGCGTGGAGCCGGCCGACCGGGACCGCTACCTGGGGATCATCGAGCAGCGCTGCCTGCGCCGCACCAACGGCGCGGCCTGGCAGAGCGCGACCTTCCACCGGCTGCGCGAGCGGTACGGGATGGACCGCCCGGCGGCGCTCGCCGCGATGACCAGGCGGTACGCCGAGCACATGCGCGGCGGCGAGCCGGTGCACACCTGGCCGGTGGGCTGACCGCTCCGCCGACCGCCCCGTACCTGGCCGGTCGGGCGGTCGGGACGCTGTGTCAGGATGATCGCTCCGGTGGTCGGCCGACGGCCGGAGCGACCGCCCGTCCGCTGGAGCCCCCGTGACCACCGCCCCGACCGCGCCGGAGACCGCGAAGCCCACCCGTCGGCTGCTCGGCGTGGAACTGCTGATCGTGCTCGGCCTCTCCCTCGGGGCCAGCGGGATCAGCGCGCTGATCAGCTTCGTCGGCTCGCTCACCGAGCCGCTCAGGCTCGGCCAGCAGGTCGCCACGCTGAACGGCTCGCGCGCGCCCGGGCGGCCCTGGCTGGACCTGGTGTGGCAGCTGTACTACATCGGGCGCGGGCTGATGCCGGTCGTGCTGGTCGGCTACCTGCTGGTGCGCGAGGGTGCCGCGCTGCGGGTGCTGGGCTTCGACCTCCGGCAGAAGCTGCGCGACCTCGGCCGGGGCGCGGCCATCGCGGCGGCGATCGGCGGCTCCGGACTGGCGCTGTACCTGGCCTCGCAGGCGGCCGGGTACAACCTGACGGTGGCGCCCTCGGGACTGCCGGACGTCTGGTGGCGGGTGCCGGTGCTGGTGCTGTCGGCCTGGCAGAACGCGATCCTGGAGGAGGTCGTCGTCCTCGGCTACCTGCTGCGCCGTCTCGGGCAGCTGGGGTGGTCCTGGCCGGCCTCGCTGGCGGCCAGCTCGGTGCTGCGCGGTTCGTACCACCTGTACCAGGGGGTCGGCGGCCTGGTCGGCAACATGGTGATGGGGGTGGTGTTCTGCCTGCTGTACCGGCGCTGGGGGCGGGTGATGCCGCTGGTGGCGGCGCACGCGCTGATCGACACGGTGGCCTTCGTCGGGTACGCGCTGCTCGCCGGGCACGTCAGCTGGCTGCCTACCGCCTGACCGGCGGCCCTCCGAGCGGTAGCACGCGGCCGCGCGGCGGGCGGGTGAGCAGCCGGTCGACGTGCGCGCGCTCCAGGCCCTGGCCGGGGTCGATCGGCAGCAGCACGCGGTCGCGGCGCAGGAGGGACCTGCGGACCAGCCGGGGCGGGATGACGTCGTCCACCCAGGCGAACGGACGGCCTCCGGCGTAGCGCAGCAGCGGGGCCCACTTGGCGGCGGAGAACAGCTCCATCAGTGGGACGCGCGGGTCGCCGGGCTGCGGGACGTAGCCGGCGAGGCGGACCACCGGCAGCGGGTCCAGGCCGATCGCCGGGGCGATGTGGGTGTTGGCATGCTCCTCCCAGAGCGACGGGTCGCCCTTGCACCTCCAGAGTGCGGGCCCGCGCTGCTGACTGGAGAGTGGAACCATGGCTCGGAAGCCTGCCGGACCTGTGCGATCCGTCGACCTGCTTCTTCGGAAGTCGCAGGTCGTCCGGGGTACGGCTGCCCAGGACATCCTGTCGCTGAAGGCTCAGGAAACGAAGGGCCGGGCATGGGCCAAGCGGAACCGGTATGAGGTCCGCCGGATCTACCGGGAGAACCTGTCCGCGTACAAGCTGACCGTGAAGCGCCCGGACTTCGACGCGGCGGTTCACGCGCTGCTCGAAGGCGAGTCGGACTGCTTGTGGGCGTACGACTCCTCGCGGTACAGCCGCAAGGGCGCGGGCGACGTGCTGAAGATCCTGGACAGCCCCGGCAAACGGCTGGTCTTCGACATCAACGGCCTCGACACCGAGCGGCCCGAGGACCGCCGTCGGATCATTGAGGACGCCGAGCGGGACCGCGAGTACAGCCGTGTCCTGTCGCAAAAGGTGAAGGACACCAAGGCCCAGCAGCGCGAAGAGGGCAAGTGGCTGGCGGGCGCGCCATACGGGCTGAAGGTCACGAAGAAGCGCAAGCTCAAGCACGGCAAGTTCTGGCCGGTGATCGAGCGCATCCACTACGAGGCCGCCGAGGGGGCGTCGAACCGGAAGATCGCGCTCGGGCTGACCGCCGACGGCTACCGGTCGACGCGGGGCGGGCCGTTCCGCTCGAACACGGTCGGCAAGATCCTGAGGAACCCGGTGTACCTCGGATGGCAGGTCGTGATGGTGAAGCGGCAGCACCAGATCTACCTGAACGCGAAGGGCAAGCCGGTGCGGGTGTTCGCCAAGGGGGTAGAGGGCATCCCGCAGGCGATCTTCGACAAGCACCGCCGGATTGCGGCGGGCTTCGAGCGGCGCAAGAACCTGCCGACCGTGGAAGAGCAGTCGAAGTCGGTCGAGCGCTCGCCCGCTTCGGGCCTCATGTGGTGCGACGGGGGCGGGCGGGACCCGAAGAAGGGCCACCTGGCGACGATCCACGGCGGGTCGTTCCGATGCGGCAGGCTCAACCTCGGGCTGGATGACTGCCCCGGCCCGGTCACGGGCATGCGGGCCTCGGTGGTGCGGGTCCTGTCGGAAGAGTGGGGCAGGAAGCTGTCGACGGCGGACAAGCTGGACCCCACCCTGCTGGCCGTCGGGGAGGGGTGGGTGGAGCTGTCCCAGCCGGAGGAGAGTAAGAAGGAGGCTGACGCCCGAGGCCAGCTCAAGCTGGCGGAGGAAGTGGTGGCGCGCATCGATCGCCTGGAAGCCGCGGGGGCTTTCCCGGGCCGCGACGGAGAGGCCACGTACGTCAGGCAGCGCCGGGCGGCTGTGGAGGACGTGGAGAACGCGCGCAAGGACTGGGAGGCGGTGGCCCAGCCGATGGCGGACATCTCGGTGCTTACCGATCCGGTCCGGGCGAAGAAGCTGTGGGAGAGCTCCGACGACACGTACCGGGGGCAGTTGCTCCGGCTGGCGATCGAGCGGGTGTACCTGAAGAAGGCCCCTTACTCGGGCGCGCGGTTCACGGCGGACCGGTTGGACATCGTGTGGAAGAAGCCGCGCGGGTGGAAGCCGCCAAAGGAGGAGGACGGGCAGCCCGGGGCCAGTGGGTCCTGAAACGCAGAAACGGCCCCCGGTCAGCACTGTGCGAGCAGTGCCGGCCGGGGGCCTTGGTGTGGGTCAGGTGGACAGGATGCGGAGCAGGGCCAGGGCTAGGCGGCGGGTGCGGCCGATTTCGGCCAGCAGCTCCACCGCGTGGTCGGGTACCTCGGTTGAGGCCAGCAGCGCCCTTGCCTCGGTGGTGCTGAGGTACTGGGTCAGCAGGTACTCGCCGTTGCGGCGGTCGGCCTGGAGGCTACGCAGGGCGACCTCGGCGATCACCCGAGGGTGGGCGGGCTCGCTCATTCCGCTATCCAATCACCGCGGCCGTCACCAACCGCAATCTTCGATGTCCGTGGCGAGGTCGAGTGCGACGTGCTCCGGGAGGGGGACGACCGACCGGGTGATCTGGCCGGGGGCGGAGTGCTCGGTCTCGATGACGATGACGCGTTTGCCTGCGGGAGTGCGGGCCTCGTAGGCGCGGGCGGCCTGGTGGACGACGGCGTGGACCACGGGGAGGGTCACTGCTGGCTGCCCTGGAGCAGGAAGTTGGCCATGGCGATCCGGCTGGCGACGCCCGAGTCCGGGCCGAGGAGTTCGGAGGCGCGCAGGAAC
>NZ_JAFLNG010000488.1 GCF_017427025.1 Streptomyces sp. FH025 | reverse complement strand
CCTCGAAACCACTGAAGCGCCGTGCCCCACGCATGGGTGGGGCACGGCGCGCAGTCTTCACGTCATGAGTGAGGTGGCGTAGTGGTGACCGCCGGGCGACTGGTGTGGTGGGTGCTGTTCTCGGCGGCTGTGCTGGCCGGGTTCGCGGTGGGGCGTGACCGCTAACTGCGCTCCAGGGTTTCCTTCATGACCTGGGCGCCCCGAACGACCCGAAGGTGGACCTGGTCGGCCATCTCGTGGGGGAGGACGTCGGTGATCCAGATGAGGCGGCAGTGCCCCTCGCGCTCGGGGATGACCTGGAATGACGCGTGGTGGTGGGTGAGGGGAATCTTGAAGCCCTCGACCGCCGAGTACGCCAGCCGCCGCAGGTCGTCGTCGATGCTGACGATCAGCTCGCGGATGACCGCACCGCCCGGCATGGTCAGGTAGCGCTCATCGCCGTCGATGCGGGTGTCGAGGACGTACTCCGGGATGAGGCGCTTGTGCACTGCGCCCACGTCCCGTACGGCGTCCCAGACGGCGTCTGCGTCGGCCTCGATCTCGACGTCCTCAACGATGGTGGCGATGGCTTGTTGCTCCCGTCAGGAGGTGCCGAAGAAGCTGTCGAGGATCTGTTGGGCGGCCAAACCGGCCGGGAGGGATCCGGCGCGGACTTGGGCTTCCAACTCGGGCGCGAGCCGCTGCACTTCGGGGTGCTCGTGCAGCCGCGCGTAGAGCTGGTCGTGGACCATGGACCACGTCCACTCGACCTGCTGGTCGCGGCGTTTGGCGGCTAGTGCACCCGTTGCGTCGAGGACCTTGCGGTGCTGCTGCAACCGCTCCCACAACACGTCCAGCCCCGCGCCCTCCTGCCCGCTACAGGTGAGCACGGGCGGCGTCCACGCAGCATCCGGCGCCTGCAACAGCCGCAGCGCGCCCGCGAGTTCGCGCGCTGCGGCGCGAGCATCCCGCTCGTGCGGGCCGTCCGCCTTGTTGACGGCGATGACGTCCGCGAGCTCCAGCACGCCCTTCTTGATGCCCTGGAGCTGGTCGCCGGTCCGCGCCAGGCTGAGCAGCAGGAAGGTGTCGACCATCCCGGCCACCGTCGTCTCCGACTGCCCCACACCCACCGTCTCGATGAGGACCACGTCGTAGCCCGCCGCCTCCATGACCACCATCGACTCCCGGGTGGCCTTGGCGACCCCGCCCAGAGTCCCCGACGTCGGCGAGGGCCGGACGAAGGCATTCGCATCGACCGCCAGCCGCTCCATCCGGGTCTTGTCGCCCAGGATGGAGCCGCCCGTCCGGCTCGACGTCGGGTCGACGGCGAGCACCGCCACCCGGTGCCCCAGCTCCGTCAGCATCGTCCCGAAGGAGTCGATGAAGGTCGACTTGCCGACACCCGGCACCCCGGTGATCCCCACCCGGACCGCCCCGCCCGCGTGCGGCAGCAGCCGCTGTAGCAGCTGCTGGGCGAGCGCGCGGTGGTCGGCCCGGGTGGATTCGACGAGGGTGACGGCGCGCGCTATCCAGGCGCGCGAGCCGTCCAGGACACCCGTCACGTAGCTGTCGAGGTCGATCGTCCGCGGAGGCATGCGATCAGACAATCACAGCTCGTGGCCGAGGTCGGCCGCCAGGGACTTCAGCAGGTCGTACGCCGCGTCCGGGATGACCGTGCCGGGCGGGAAGACCGCCGCCGCGCCCGCCTCGTACAGCGCGTCGAAGTCCTGCGGCGGGATCACTCCACCCACCACGATGGTGATGTCCTCGCGCCCCGCCTCGGCGAGTTCGGCGCGCAGCGCGGGCACCAGCGTCAGGTGCCCGGCGGCCAGCGACGAGACGCCGACGATGTGCACGTCCGCCTCGACGGCCTGGCGGGCGACCTCGGCCGGGGTCTGGAACAGCGGGCCGACGTCGACCGTGAAGCCGAGGTCGGCGAAGGCGGTGGCGATCACCTTCTGGCCGCGGTCGTGGCCGTCCTGGCCCATCTTGGCGACCAGGATGCGCGGTCGCCGCCCCTCGGCCCGCTCGAACCGCTCGACCAGGTCCCGGGTGCGCTGGAGGGAGGCCGACGGGCCCGCTTCGTCTCGGTACACACCGGAGATGGTACGGATCTGGCCGCTGTGGCGGCCGTACACCTTCTCCAGGGCGTCCGAGATCTCGCCGACGGTGGCCTTGGCCCGGGCCGCGTTGACGGCCAGGTGCAGCAGGTTGCCGTCCAGCGAGCCGCCGCGCTGCGGGCCGGCCTCGGCGGCTCGGGTCAGCGCGTGGAGCGCGTCGCGGCAGGCGGCCTCGTCGCGCTCCTCGCGCAGCCGGCGCAGCTTCTCGATCTGCCGGGCCCGCACCGAGGAGTTGTCGACCTTGAGCACCTCGATCTGCTCGTCGCTCTCCACCCGGTACTTGTTGACGCCGATCACCGGCTGGCGGCCGGAGTCGATCCGCGCCTGGGTGCGGGCGGCGGCCTCCTCGACGCGCATCTTCGGGATGCCCGCGTCGATGGCCTTGGCCATGCCGCCGGCCGCCTCGACCTCCTGGATGTGCTGCCAGGCCCTGGCCGCCAGGTCGTTGGTCAGCTTCTCGACGTACGCCGAGCCGCCCCACGGGTCGATGACCCGGCAGGTGCCCGACTCCTGCTGGAGCAGCAGCTGGGTGTTGCGGGCGATGCGCGCGGAGAAGTCGGTGGGCAGGGCGAGTGCCTCGTCCAACGCGTTGGTGTGCAGGGACTGGGTGTGGCCCTGGGTGGCGGCCATCGCCTCGACGCACGTACGCGTCACGTTGTTGAACACGTCCTGGGCGGTGAGCGACCAGCCCGAGGTCTGCGAATGGGTGCGCAGCGAAAGGGACTTGGGGTTCTTCGGGTCGAACTGCTTGACCAGCTTGGCCCACAGCAGCCGGGCCGCGCGCAGCTTGGCGACCTCCATGAAGAAGTTCATGCCGATCGCCCAGAAGAACGACAGCCGCGGCGCGAAGGCGTCCACGTCCAGTCCCACGTCCAGGCCCGCGCGCAGGTACTCCACCCCGTCGGCCAGGGTGTAGGCCAGCTCCAGGTCGGCCGTCGCGCCGGCCTCCTGGATGTGGTAGCCGGAGATGGAGATCGAGTTGTACCGGGGCATCTTCTGCGAGGTGTACGCGAAGATGTCCGAGATGATCCGCATCGACGGCTGCGGCGGGTAGATGTAGGTGTTGCGGACCATGAACTCCTTGAGGATGTCGTTCTGGATGGTCCCCGCCAGCTTCTCGGGCGGCACCCCCTGCTCCTCGGCCGCGACGATGTAGAGCGCGAGCACGGGCAGCACGGCGCCGTTCATGGTCATCGACACGGACATCTTGTCCAGCGGGATGCCGTCGAACAGCTGGCGCATGTCGTAGATCGAGTCGATGGCGACGCCGGCCATGCCGACGTCGCCGGTGACGCGTGGGTGGTCGCTGTCGTAGCCGCGGTGGGTCGGCAGGTCGAAGGCGACCGAGAGGCCCTTCTGGCCGGCCGCCAGGTTGCGGCGGTAGAAGGCGTTGGACTCCTCGGCGGTGGAGAAGCCCGCGTACTGGCGGACGGTCCACGGCTGGTTGACGTACATGGTCGGGTACGGCCCGCGCAGGTACGGGGCGATGCCGGGGTACGTCTCCAGGAAGTCCAGGCCGGCCAGGTCCGCCGCGGTGTACAGCGGCTTGACGCCGATGCCCTCGGGGGTGTCCCAGACCAGTTCCTCGACGTCCTTGCCGGTGGACTGCCGCCAGGCGGAGCGCCACTGGTCGTCGGAACCGCCGGCGGCGGCGCCGTCCAGCTCGATTCCGGTGAAGTCGGGGATCATCGAGCCACTCCAATCTGGTCCAGCAGCGAGGTGAGGACGGCGACCGCGTTCCCGCCCGCGTGGATGAACTCGTCCACTCCGGCGGGTACTTCGGCGAGTCGCCCGGCCAGCAGCACCCGCTGGGCGCCGGCCTCCTTGAGCGCGAGGGCGACGGCCCCGGCGTGCTCGCCGTACAGGGCGTCGCTGGAGCACAGGCAGGCGACGGTGGCGCCGGAGGCGGTGAACGCCTCGGCGAAGGCCGCCGGGTCGACGGACTCCAGGGAGGTCGTCGCGATGCCGCCGGCCTGGAACAGGTTGGCGGCGAAGGTGGTGCGCGCGGTGTGCGCGGCGGCGGTGCCGATCGAGGCGAGGAACAGCTTCGGCCGCTCGCCGGTCGCCGCGAGGAAGGCGTCCGAGCGGTCCCGCAGCGCCTCGTACGCCTCGGCGCGGCGCACCCGCGGCAGACCGCCGGTGTGACCGGCCGGGGCGGGCTCGCGGACCAGCGGCTGCTCGTCCAGGTGCGGGAACTCGCTGACGCCGGTGACCGGTTCGCGCCGCTTGGCGAGCCTGACGGACCGCTCCGCCCAGGTGGCGGCGATCCGCTCGCCGACCAGGCCGTCGGTGAGCGCGGCCTGCTGGCCGCCGGCCCGCTCGATCTCCTGGAACCAGGCCCAGGCGGCCTGCGCCAGTTCGTCGCTCAGCCGCTCGACGTACCAGGAGCCGCCGGCCGGATCGATGACCCGGGCCAGGTGGGACTCCTCCAGCAGGATTGCCTGGGTGTTGCGGGCGATCCGGCGGGCGAAGGCGTCGGGCAGGCCGAGCGCGCTGTCGAAGGGCAGCACGGTGACGGCGTCGGCGCCGCCGACCCCGGCGGCCAGGCAGGCGACCGTGGTGCGCAGCATGTTCACCCACGGGTCGCGGGCGGTCATCATCACCTGGGAGGTGACGGCGTGCTGACGCTGCGCCGAGGCCTCCGCGGAGGCGCCGGACACCTCGGCGACGCGGGCCCACAGGCGGCGCGCGGCACGGAACTTGGCGATCGTCAGGAACTGGTCGGCGTCCGCCGCATAGCGGAACTCCAGCCGGTCGAGCGCGGCGTCCACCGACAGCCCGGCGGCGGTCAGCGCGCGCAGGTAGGCGACGCCGGTGGCCAGCGAGCAGCCGAGCTCCTGGGCGGGGGAGGCGCCGGCCTCGTGGTACGGCAGGGCGTCGACGGTGAGCGCCCGGAGCCCGGGGTGGTCGGCGGCGCAGCGGGTGGCGAGGGCGGTGGCCTCGGCGAGCAGGGCGTCGGTGCGGGCGGTGTCGCCGGTCCGGGCCTGGAGACCGAGCGGGTCGGCGCCGAGGTTGCCGGTGGCGGAGGCGGGGGAGACCTCGCGCGCCTCGTAGAGCTTGAACAACTGCTCGGCGGCGGCGGTGAATTCGGGGCCGGCGTCGAGCGTCACGGCGGCCAGGTCCAGGTACACCCCGGCGAGCGCCTCGGGCAGGGCGTCGACGGGCAGGCCTTCGCCGCCCAGCTCCAGCCAGACCGAGCTGACGCCGTGTTCCAGGTCGGCCAGCACCGCTTCGTTGGTGCGCAGCCGGTCCGGGTCGGCGTGGCGCTGGCGGACGTCCCACCCGGCGACCGCGGAGCCCTGCGGACGGCCGCCGCGGACGAACGGCGGGAACCCGGGGAAGCCGGGCTCGGCCGGGCCGTCCTCGGCGGTGTACAGCGGGCGCGCGCGCAGGCCGTCCTGGAGGGGGGTGGTGAGCGCCTGCTCGGCGGCGGCGCCGTCCTCGGGCTGGGCACCGGACTTGCGCAGCACGCCTTCGACGAGCCGCTGCCACTGCTCACGGTGCGCGGCCGGGAACTCGGCGGCGAGGGCGAGCCCTTCGGGTGGGACCTTCATGTGCGCAGGTTAGCTCCCGGTCGCGTACCCGTAGGAGGGGGACAGTGTGTGACCTAGTTCTCGCTTTAGCGCGGCTCCAGCATTCCCGCCGGCCGGAGGTGCCACGAGGGGTGGCACCCGAGGCCCGGCCCGGTGCCATCGGCGGCTCGGAGGCCGGTGCCGACGCGCGGTGTCAACGCCGTTGTCACGGAACGCGATCGATCGCCCGGAAGTGCCCGGATCAGGGGGATTGCGGAACCCCCGTCCTCA
>NZ_JAFLNG010000487.1 GCF_017427025.1 Streptomyces sp. FH025 | reverse complement strand
CACGGCGCCGTCGGCGGCACCTTCGTCACCCGCATCCCGTGGATCCACGACCGCCTGGACCTCTCCCCCGGCCAGCTCGGCCTGGCCCTGGTCATGCCCGCCGTCGGCTCCTCCCTCGCGATGCCGCTGGCCGGGCGCTTCGTCCACCGCTACGGCGGCCGGGCCGCGGTGCGCGGGCTGATCTCGCTGTGGTGCCTGGCCCTCGTCCTGCCCGCGCTCGCGCCCTCCCTGCCGGTGCTCTGCGGGGTGCTGCTGGTGTACGGCGCGACGGCGGGCATGGCGGACGTCGCGATGAACGCGCAGGGCGTGGAGATCGAGGAGCGGCTCGGCCGCTCGATCATGTCCGGACTGCACGGGATGTGGAGCGTGGGCGGCCTGGTGGCCTCCGGCTTCGGCATCCTGGCCGCCCACCTCGACCTCGACCCCCGGGCCCAACTGGCCGTCACCGCACTGGTCCTGCTGGCCCTCGCCCAGCCGATCAGCCGCGGCCTGCCCGACCTGCGGGCCCCCGAGGAGGCCGAGGCCCCGCCGCACTTCGCGCTGCCGCCGCGCAGCTCGCTGGTGATCGGCCTGGTCGGCTTCTGCGCGGTGTTCGGCGAGGGCGCCTCAATGGATTGGAGCGGCGTCTACCTCAAGGACGTCACCGGCGCCTCGGCGACCGTCGCCGCCGCCTCGTACACCGCCTTCTCGCTCACCATGGCCGTCAGCCGGCTCGCCGGGGACGCGGCGATCCGCCGCCTCGGCGCCGTCCGCGCCACCCGCCTGGGCGGCGCGATCGCCACCCTCGGCGGCGTGCTGGTGGTGGCCGCCGACCACCCGGCGCTGGCCATCCCCGGCTTCGCGCTGATCGGCGTCGGCGTCGCGGTGATCGTCCCGCTCGCCTTCGCGGCCGCCGGACGGATCGGCGGCAACCCCAGCCAGGCCATCGCGGGCGTCGCCACCGTCACCTACACCTCCGGCCTGATCGCCCCCGCCGTGATCGGCGCGCTCGCCCAGGCCACCTCACTGACCGTCTCCTTCGGACTCGTCACCCTCCTCGCCTTCGCGCTGATGCTGAGCGCCGGGGCGCTGCGCCGGGCCGAACCCGACCGCGAGGCCGAGAACGTGACCGCAATGTCACCGGAAAACACTTCCGGAAAAGATCTTTCCACGATATGATGTCGAATTATTCGGGTAATTCCCCGCTAATATCGCCGACCGTCGGGTGCGCTCCAGCGCCCGGCGGTTTTCGCTGTTCGCGGAAGGAATTCCAGCCATGTGTTACGACCCGGACGCCGCGCCGCCCGCCTTCAGCCCCGCGCTCTGGCCGCTCGCCGAGGCCGCCGACCTGACCCTGACCTCGGCGGACGGCACCGAGTTCGCCGCGTTCCTGGCCCGCCCGGAGGTGGCGACCGGCGTCGGCGTCCTCGTGCTGCCGGACAACAAGGGCCTCTCCGCGTTCTACCGGCACACCGCCGCCCGGGACGCCTGGGACCGGCTGCTGGCGTTCCTGGCACGAGCCGCCTGAACCGCTCAAATCCCTCCGTTGCCGCCGCCGTTGTTGGCGTGGTCCATCTCCGCCGCGCGGGCCCGCTCCTCGGCGGCCTCCCGGGCCCGCGACGCCTCCCACGGCCGCCTCAACGGGTGCCCCGGCGGCAGGCCCCAGTACCCCTCCAGGGCGACCTGGCCGAGCTCGTCCCGCCACCGGGGGTCCGCGTCGGCCAGCTCCACCACCCGGTCGCCGAGCGGCGTGCGGTCACCGCGGATACTGCCGAAGAGCCGCCGACCGGACAGCACCATCAACCCGATCAGCAGCGCGAAGGCCCCCAGCGGGATCAGCGCGTTGCCGTGGCGGCTCACCACCACCCCGAGACTGACGAGGCCTGCCAGCACGGTCAGGACACAGGCGGCCGAGGCCCACACCGTCGCCCGGTCGTGCCGCGCGATCAGCCTCTCGTCGCGCATCAGCCCCCGGGCCACCAGCTTCCGCCGCAGGGCCTTGGCCTCCGGCCGCCGCCCCACCTCCTTCGCCACCTTGATCAGGTCCCCGCCGGCCGGACCGATCGCCGCGAGCACGGCCGCGTCGAAGGTCTTCACCCCGCGCGTGCGCCGGGGGCCGACCCGGCCGGCCGGGGTCGCGGTCAGCCCCCGGCGCCGGTGCAGCTGGCACACCGCCAGCTCACCCAGGTGGCCCGACAGGCAGGCGAGTTCGTACAGGGTCGGTGTGCCCTGCGGCTGCGCGTCGGGGGCCGCGCGCTCGACCCGGTACACCGCCTCGAAGGTGGACCGGGTGAACAGCACCGCCGCCAGGCAGGCCACCGAGGACACCGCGAAGAGCACCGCGAACACCCACACGCCGCCACCCCTCCCCCAGGTCACCCCAGTGTGGGGACGGCCTCACCGCTCGGCAACTCCCTTGAGGCAAAGGAAGGTTCAGGGATCGTTCAGTGCGATCCGGCGAGGAGCCCCGGGCGCTGGAATCGCAGGACCGCCGGAACCGCTCCGCCGCCTCGGCCGCCACCATGCCGAGCGCCCCGGGCTCGGCCTGGCCGAGCCCCACCCGGCCGTCCGCCCGGCCGGACCGGGCCGCCGCCCCGCCGATCGTGATCGCCGGTGTCGACCCGGTTCCGGGGCCGGTTAGGCTCGGCGCGTGCCCGTGCCTGTACCCGTGACGACGTCCCCCGCCGACCACATCACCGACCACATCGCCGACCGGACCGTGGACCCCGCCGCGGAGCAGCCGGCCCGGTCGCCCTGGTGGCGGTTCGGCCTGCTGGTGCTGCTGCTGGGCGCGGCCGCCGGGTCGCTGCTGCTGTGGAGCCCGACGGACCTGCTGTCGGGCGGGCTGGCGGACCGGATGCCCGGCTACTGGTTCGCCCCGCTGTTCACCGCCGTCTACGCGGTCGGCACGCTCGCCTTCGTCCCCCGGCCCGCGCTGAACGCCGCCGCCGGGCTGCTGCTGGGCATCCAGCAGGGCGTGGCGCTCGCCGTGCTCGGCACCACCCTGGGCGCGGCCCTGGCCTTCGCGCTGGGCCGCGGGCTCGGACGGGAGGCGCTGCGACCGTACCTGCGCGGGCGAGTGCTCGGCGCGCTGGACCGGCGCCTCAGCGACCAGGGCTTCCGCAGCGTCCTGGTGCTGCGGCTGCTGCCCGGCATGCCCTTCCAGGCCGGCAACTACGGCGCCGCCTTCTCCGGGATCCGCTTCCTCCCCTTCCTCCTCGCCACCGCGATCGGCGTGGTGCCGACCACCGCCGTGTACGTGGTCGCGGCTGCCAGCGCCGGCCGGCCGGGCTCGGCGGCCTTCCTCGTCTCGGCCGGGGCCATCGCCCTGCTGGCGGCGGGCACCCTGGTCGGGCTCTGGCGGGCGGCCGGGAAGCGTTCCCGCGCCGCCGGATAAGGGTGGCACGACGGTCCGCGCACCCCCTACGATCGGTCCGCCGTCGAACGAACATGCGACGGCGATCGGCCCCGGCGTCCACCCGGGGCGTTTCGATGTTTCAGGGGGACCCATGACCGCACCGTCCAACCGCTCCCGGCTGCGCACCGGGGCTGGCCTCCTCGCCGCCGCGAGCGCCCTCGCGCTCGCCCTCCCGGCCACGGCCCAGGCCACCTACCCGAACCAGGTGCGGTACCAGAACGGGGCCACCCAGAAGTGCCTGGAGGTCGCCGACTGGAGCACCGCCGACGGCGCTCCCGTCCGGCAGTGGACCTGCACCGGCGGCGACAACCAGCTGTGGGAGCGGCAGGACGGCGGCGTCCTGGTCAACGTGCACAGCCACAAGTGCCTGGAGATCCCCGGCTACAGCACCGCCTGGGGCACCCAGGCCCAGCAGTGGACCTGCAACGGCGGTGCCAACCAGCAGTGGCGGGAGACGTCGGTCCCGCTCAGCGGCATCAGCCAGCTGTTCAACACGAACAGCGGACTGGTCCTGGACGTCGCCGGCTCCGACCCGGCCGACGGCACCCCGGTCATCCAGTGGGAGAACACCGGCACCTCGAACCAGTACTGGGGCCGCAGGTACTAGCCGCTGCCGGCGACCGCGCCGCCCGACAATTCGGTCGCGGCGGCGCCCCGTCACGGGCCAGGATGGCCGCCATGACCGAGATCTCCCCGCGGGTGGACCCGCCGATGGCCGCCGACGAGACCGCCATGCTCACCGCCTGGCTCGAGTTCCACCGCAGCACGCTCGCCCTCAAGTGCGAGGGCCTGACCGACGACCAGCTGCGGCTGCGCTCCGTCCCGCCGTCGACGCTCTCCCTGCTCGGACTGGTCCGGCACATGGCCGAGGTGGAGCGGCACTGGTTCCAGGGCATCCTGCTCGGCGCCGAGATCACCACCGGCCACTACTGGACCCCGGAGAACGACGACGCCGACTTCGACGACGTCGACACCGCCGATGCCGCCGCCGACTTCGCCACCTGGCGCTCCGAGGTCGAGGGCGCCCGGCGGGCCGCCGCCGGACTCCCGCTGGACACCGTCGGCAAGCGGCTGCGCCGCGGCGAGGAGGTGACGCTCCGCTGGATCCTGGTCCACATGATCGAGGAGTACGCGCGACACAACGGACACGCGGATCTTCTGCGGGAACTGGTGGACGGCTCCACCGGCGAATGAAATCGTTTCCGCATTGTTGACAGAAGGTCAATTACCCGACGAGCGCGACCGATATCGTCTACGCGCGCAACCGTACGGCGCTGCGCCGCGTCACTGTGAGTGCCCGGATCCACCCGGGTTTCCGGCGCGGCACGACCTGTACGGGGCTCGCGAGCGGGCACGGGACCGGTGAACAGTGCGATACTCGGACAGTTCCGACGAGTGGATGACGTGTCAAAACCGACACGCACAGCCCCGGGGGACCAGGACGGGACGAGGCAGGGAGGCGCGGCATGGGAGCACTTCGCGACGAGCACCACAACGGGTGGCTGATGCCCTCGGGGCACTACCCGGCCGCGGTGTACGAGGACGAGTGGGTCGATCAGGAGACGGTGCCGTCCGTCCCCGCGCCCGCCAAGATCGTCTCCCTGCGGCCCACGGGCTTCGAGGCGGCCCGCACCGTCGGTGAGCACATCCGGGCGAGCACCCCGGTGGTCATGGACCTCACCGAGATGGACGAGGCCGAGGCCAAGCGCATGGTCGACTTCGCCTCCGGGCTGATCTTCGGCACCCGGGGCGGCATCGAGCGGATCGCCCGCCGGGTGTTCCTGCTCACCCCGGCCGACGTCGAGGTCATGGTGATCGACCGCCCGCTCGACGACACCGGCTTCTACAACCAGAGCTGAACCGACCGGAGCTGAACCGGCCGCGAGGCCACCAGGACCCGAGACCGGGGACGGCGTATCCGCCGTTCCCGGTTTTTCTGTTGCCTGGACACCGGCCGTCAACGTTTCAGCTGAGACCCTGAAAACAAATATGAGACACAGCTGTCTCATTTGGATTAGACTCGGCTCATGGCCACCGACCGCGACACCGTGCTGGAAGCCGCCGTCGGCGTGCTGTCCCGCCGACCCACCGCCCACATGGACGAGATCGCCCGCGCCGCGGGCATCAGCCGCGCCACCCTGCACCGGCTGTTCCCGGGGCGGGACGCGTTGATCCGAGAGGTCGGCCTGCTCGGCCTGCAGCGCTTCGCCGCCGCGCTGGACACCGCCGACACCGGGGAGGGCGACGCCGAGGCCGCCCTGCGCCGTCTGGTGGACGCCTCCGTCCCGGACGCCATGCTCTGCGCCTTCCTGGCCGGCGAGAACCAGCTCTACGCACACGACGACGTCAACGACCTCTGGGAGCTCCAGATCGCCCGGCTGCACGCGCTCTTCCTGCGCGGCCAGCAGGAGGGCGTGTTCCGGATCGAGCTGAGCGCCGCCTGGCTGAGCGAGGCCTTCTTCGACCTGGTCGCCGGCATCGGCTGGGCCATCCAGGACGGCCGGCTCG
>NZ_JAFLNG010000486.1 GCF_017427025.1 Streptomyces sp. FH025 | reverse complement strand
CGGAGGCCTTCGTCAACGGACGTCCCACGCTGGTCACCGAGCTGGCGACCAACGCGGGCTGGCGCGTGCAGGACGCCGCGCGGACGCAGGCGGTGCTGGATTTCGGCCTGGCCTCGCTGATCACCGTTCCGCTGTCGGCGCGGGGTGTGCTGATGGGCATCGCCGGCTTCTGGCGCAGCCGGGAGAAGGGGCCGTTCGAGGAGGAGGACCTGTCCCTGGCCGAGGAGCTGGCCGCCCGGGCCGCCGTGGCCATCGACAACGCCCGCCGCTACACGCGCGAGCACACGATGGCCGTCACCCTGCAGCACAGCCTGCTGCCGCGCGCGCTGCCCGAGCAGAGCGCCCTCGACATCGCGTACCGCTACCTCCCCGCCCAGGCGGGGGTGGGCGGCGACTGGTTCGACGTCATCCCGCTGCCGGGCACCCGGGTCGCGCTCGTCGTCGGCGACGTGGTCGGCCACGGCCTGCACGCCGCCGCGACCATGGGCCGCCTGCGCACCGCGGTCCAGAACTTCTCCACCCTCGACCTGCCGCCGGACGAGCTCCTCGGACACCTGGACGAACTGGTCGCCCACATCGACCAGGAGACCGCCGCGGCCGAGGGCGAGCTCGCGATCACCGGCGCCACCTGCCTCTACGCCATCTACGACCCCACCACCGGCACCTGCGCTCTGGCCCGGGCGGGCCATCCACCGCCCGCCCTCGTCCACCCGGACGGCACGGTGGAGGTCCTCGGCCTCCCCGCCGGTCCGCCGCTCGGCCTGGGCGGGATGCCCTTCGAAGCCATCGAGGTACGGGTGCCGCCGGGCAGCAACCTGGTCCTCTACACCGACGGTCTCATCGAGGACCGCACCCGCGACATCGGCGTCGGCCTGGACGTCCTCACCGCCACCCTGGCCCACGCCGACCGATCCCCCCAGGAGGTCTGCGACGCGGTGCTCGACGCCCTGCTGCCCGTCAGCCAGGCCGACGACATCGCCCTCCTCGTCGCCCGGACCCGCGTGCTGGCGCCCGACCGGACCAGCGAGTGGGAGGTGGCCGCGACTCCCGAGGCCGTGGCCCAGGCCCGCGCCGAGGCGACTCGACAACTCACCGAGTGGGGCCTGGAGGAGGCCGTCTTCGTCACCGAACTGGTGCTGAGCGAGCTGGTGACCAATGCCATCCGCTACGCGAGCGGACCGATCAAGGTCCGGCTGCTGTACGACCGTACGTTGATCTGCGAGGTCGCCGACACCAGCAGCACCGCCCCGCACCTGCGCTACGCGGCCGCCGAGGACGAGGGCGGCCGCGGCCTGTTCCTCGTCGCCCAGCTCGCCGAACGCTGGGGCGTCCGCTACACCGCCGACGGCAAGATCATCTGGGCCGAGCAGTTCCTGCAACCGGACGCCCTGGCGGCCTGGTCCGTGGGCGGGTAGGGGCACCGGCTGGGCGGCGCCGTCAGCCCAGGGCGCGGTCCAGGTTGAACGCGGCGCTGATCAGGGAGAGATGGGTGAACGCCTGGGGGAAGTTGCCGAGCTGCTCACCGGTGCGGCCGATCTCCTCGGCGAACAGACCGAGATGGTTGCCGTACGTGAGCATCTTCTCGAAGGCCAGCCGGGCCTCCTCCAGCCGGCCCGCCCGGGCCAGCGCCTCGACGTACCAGAACGAACAGATCGAGAACGTGCCCTCGGAGCCCCGAAGCCCGTCCGGACTGGTCGCCGGGTCGTAGCGGTAGACCAGGGAGTCGGAGACCAGGTCCGAGGTGAGCACGTCCAGAGTGGAGAGCCACTTGGGGTCGGTGGGCGAGATGAACTTCGCCATCGGCATCATCAGCAGGGACGCGTCGAGGACCGTGTTGTCCAGCCCCTGGACGAACGCGCCGCGCTCGGCCGACCAGCCGCGCGCCATGATCTGCCGGTAGACCGCGTCGCGGGTCCGGCGCCAGCGGGGCAGGTCGGCGGGGAGCCCGCGCCGGTTCGCCGTCCGGATCGCCCGTTCGAACGCGACCCAGCACATCAGCCGCGAGTACACGAAGTCGCGCCGGCCCGCCCTGGTCTCCCAGATCCCCTCGTCGGGCTGGTCCCAGGACTCGCAGAGCCAGTCCACCACGTCGCCGACCTGGTCCCAGTGACCGCTGCTGATCGGCTGCCCCCACTTGTCGTAGAGGTAGACGGAGTCGATCAGCGCGCCGTAGATGTCCAGCTGGAGCTGCCGGGTGGCGGCGTTCCCCACCCGGACCGGCGCCGACCCCAGGTAGCCCTCGAAGTGGGACAGCTCGTACTCCGGCAGGTCGCAGCGCCCGTCGATGCCGTACATGATCTGCAACGGACCGGTCTCGGTGATGCCCCGCATGATCCCGTACTCGGAGATGAAGCCCATGAAGGCCTCGGCCTCCGAGGTGAAACCCAGCCGGAGCATGGCGTAGACGCAGAAGGCCGCGTCCCGGACCCACACGTAGCGGTAGTCCCAGTTGCGCTCGCCGCCGATCTGCTCGGGCAGGCTGGTGGTCGGGGCGGCGACGATCGCCCCGGTGGGCGCATAGGTGAGCAGCTTCAGGACCAGGGCCGAGCGGTGCACCATCTCCCGCCACCGCCCGTGGTAGCGCGACTGGGACAGCCAGTGGCGCCAGAACCGGACGGTGGCCTCGAACTGCTGCTCCGCCTCCTGGTGGGGGCAGGAACGCGGGCTGACCTCGGCGCTCACCCGGTCGAGGGCGAACACCGCGGACTCGCCCTCCAGCAGCTTGAAGTGCGACCACACGTCCACACCGTCGGTCTCGACCGGCACGGTGGCGGTCAGCGCCAGCGACAGCGAGGGGGAGCGGAACACCGTGTAGCCGCCCACGAGCTCCACGGTGTGCGCCTCCGTCCCGTAGCCGAAGCGCGGGGCGATCCTCGCCCGGAACGGCAGCACCCCGCGGACGCAGAGCACCCGCCGGATCAGCCGGTGGCGGTCCGCCTCGCGGGACTCGTCGACGACGGGCATGAAGTCCTGGATCTCCGCCACGCCGTCCGACGCGAAGAACCGCGTGATCAGGACGTTGGTGTCGGGGAAGTAGAACTGCCGGGTACGGGCCGGCACGTCCGCGGACAGTTCGAAGCGGCCGCCCCGGTCCGCGTCGAGGATGGACGCGAACACGCTGGGTGCGTCGAAGCGCGGGCAGCAGTACCAGTCGATGGTGCCGTCGGTGGCGACGAGCGCCGCGGAACGGAGATCACCGATCAGACCGTGCTCGGAGATCAGCGGGTACCGGGAACCGTCCGGCTGCCCGCCGACGTCCGGCTGCTCGAATCCGCCCCTGCCGTGCTGCTCCATCGCGGCCTCCTCACCCGGTGCCGCGGGGCACCGAGCCGAACCCCTCGTCTCATGCTAGATCGCGGCGCTTCGGGGCGTCGGCGTCAGCCGGTCGTGAGCACCATCCGGAAGCGGGCCTTGCCGGCGAGCATCTTCTGGTACGCCTCCTCGGCGTGGTCCAGCGGCACGGTCTCGGTCATCGGGCGGATGCCGTGCAGGGCGCTGAACGCCATCGTGTCCTCCACGTCCTGCGCGGTGCCGGACGGGTGGCCCCGGACGACGGTGGCGGTCATGAGCAGTTGGGCCGGGGTGATCGCCATCGGTGAGGCATCCGCCCCGATCACCACCAGCTCCCCGCGAGGGGCCAGGCCGTCCACGGTGGACGAGATGGCCTCGGAGTTTCCGGCGGTGGCCAGCACGACCTTGGCGCCGCCGAGGGACTGCAACGCCTCGGCGACCGGGGTGCCGGTGGTGCTGTCGATGTAGTGGTGGGCGCCCAACTGCTCGGCGAAGCCGGCCTTCTCGGAGCCCCGGGCGATCCCCACGGTCTCGAAGCCCATCGCGACCGCGTACTGGACCCCGAGGTGCCCGAGCCCGCCGAGACCGAGCACCGCCACCAGATCGCCGGGCCGGGCGCTGCTGCGCCGCAGCCCGTTGTACGTGGTCACGCCCGCGCAGGCCATCGGCCCGGCGTCGCTCGCCGAGAGCTCGTCGGGGATCCGGGCCAGTGCGTCGGCGGGCGCGATCACCTTCTCCGCGAAGCCTCCGTCGTACGTCCACCCCGGGACCTTCAGGGTCCGGCACACGATGAAGTCGCCCTGGCGGCACGGCTTGCAGTAACCGCAGCTGCCGCCGAACCAGCCGACCGTCACCCGGTCACCGATCCGCCATCCACGGTCCTGGACGCCTTCGCCCAGCTCCTCGACATGCCCGGCGATCTCGTGTCCGGGAACCACGGGGAACGAGATGCCGGGCAGCGCGGCGTTCACGAAGAGCGCGTCGGAGTGGCAGACGCCGCACGCCTCCACGGCGATCCTCACGTGGCCTGGACCCGGCCGCGGCACCTCCCGCTCGGCCGGCTGGAGCGCACCGCCAGGGGCGGTCGCCTGTGCGACTCGGTAGGTACTCAAGGTGCTCATTCTCAGCGCTCCTCCGGGACGTCGTCTCCGTACGGTCGCCGTGCATCGGCAGGCCGATCAGGGAGAGCATCGAGGCCTGCTCCGGTACGGCGATTCTCGTGGATCCCGGTCGGGGCCGCAGGTCGGCGCCGCCACGTCGCCGCGCTGCCGGGTTGCCGGGTTGCCGGGTTGCCGCGTTGCCGCGGGGAGCGTGGCGCAGGGGCGGGGAGGAGCGCCCCCGTTGCGCCGTGGCGGTGTGGGCGGCAGCCTGCTGCTGTGGAGCACACCTCGGAGAATGGTGAACGGCCGATCCTGGTCACCGGAGCCGCGGGCAGCGTCGGGGCCGTCGGGCGGTCCGTGGTGGAAGACCTGCGGCGACGGGGCCTGCCCGTGCGGGCCATGGTGCGCCGCGACGACGAGCGCGCCGGGGCACTGCGCGCGACGGGCGCCGAGGTCGTCGTCGGGGATCTGACGCGCACGGACGACATCGCCGACGCCCTGGCCGGCTGCGGACGGATGTACTTCGGCATGGGTGTGTCGGTGCAGTACCTGGAGGCGGCCGCCGCGACAGCGGCCGTGGCGCGCGCCTCCGGACAGCTGGAGGCATTCGTGAACATGTCGCAGCTGACCGTCTCCGAGCTGGGCCTCACCAGCACGGGCGAGTCGCACCAGCACCGGCAGCAGTGGTTGGTGGAGCAGCTGCTCGACTGGTCGGGCCTGCCCGTCGTCGAGATCAGACCCACCGTCTTCATGGAGAACCCGCTCTTCCGGGTCGGCCTGTCCTCGATCGCGACGGACGACACCATCCGGCTGCCCTTCGGCCAGGCGAGAACCTCCCCCATCGCGGCCGCCGACGTCGCCGCGGTCGTGGCGGAGATCCTGGCCGACCCGGCCCCTCACATCGGCCGGATCCACGAGCTGACGGGCTCCCGCTCGCAGAGCGGCGCGGCCATGGCTTCAGAGATCGGGGCGGCTCTCGGCCGGCCGGTCAGCTACACCGACGTCCCGCTACAGGAGTGGATCGACAACGATCTCGGGTCGCTGGGGCTGCCGGAGCACGTCTTCCAGCACATCTCGACCATGGCCCGACTCCATGCGGAGAACCGGTACGACCGCCAGACCGACGGTGTGGAGCAGGTCATCGGGCGTCCCCCTTCAGGGCTGGGCGAGTTCGTCCGCCAGAACGCCGAGCTGTACACGCGTTGACCGCGTGGCGGTAGCAGGCTCAGCTGGGCGGTCCGGGCAGGGCATTTGTGTCGGGTGCGGAGTAGGAGTACTGTCGACCAGTCGCTCGGCTGGGAGCACCGGACACGCGTTTGCGCGGACGGTCCCGGGGCGGCCAATCCTCTGAAACACCACTACCCGGTTCGTG
Organism: Streptomyces sp. FH025; assembly: GCF_017427025.1. GTDB lineage: Bacteria > Actinomycetota > Actinomycetes > Streptomycetales > Streptomycetaceae > Kitasatospora. The sequence continues at coordinate 151 of NZ_JAFLNG010000486.1, read as the reverse complement.
CTGGGTCGCTTTCGCATGCTTGCGTTGCGGCTCGGTGTGTATTCGGTGTGTGCGTTTTATCGGATTGCGGCGGGATTCGCTTTTCGGAGCGGGGACCGGCTAGAGTTTGAAACGTCGGACGGGGCGCGAAACCTCGGAAGGCACCGGCGAG
>NZ_JAFLNG010000485.1 GCF_017427025.1 Streptomyces sp. FH025 | reverse complement strand
CCCGCCGGCGTCACCAGCACCGTCGGCACCGTCTGGTTGCCGTTGTTCACCGACTCCACGAAGGCCGCCGACGCCGGGTCCTCCTCGATGTTGATCTCGGTGTAGCCGATGCCTTCGCGGTCCAGCTGGCTCTTGAGCCGGTTGCAGTACCCACACCAGGTCGTGCTGTACATCGTCACGGTGCCGGACATCGAGGGGGCTCCTTCGAAAGAGGGGTCTTGCGGTCTCCGAACGCAACGTCCGCCGGGCGGCGCGCATTCCGGGCCTCCGTTATGAGGCCCGCACGGGGTCCCCACGAGGCCGCCACGAGGTTCGCACGGCGTCCGTACGGGGGTCCGCAGCGGGGGAGGCTGAAGTGATCATCCTGCGATCACACCAGGCCTGTGGACAACCCGCCCCCCACTGTCCCACCGGGCTGAGAGGATGGAACGCATGCAGGAAGACCTCTTGAGCGGCAGCCCGTACGACGGCCCCCACGGCGGCTCCCCCTGGGCCGACCCCGGCGCCGCCACGGGCCCCGACGCCGTGCTCGCCGGGCTCGACCCCGAACAGCGCGCCGTCGCCACCGCCCTGCACGGGCCCGTCTGCGTCCTCGCCGGCGCCGGCACCGGCAAGACCCGCGCCATCACCCACCGCATCGCCTACGGCGTGCGCAGCGGCGTCTACCAGCCCCAGCAGGTCCTCGCCGTCACCTTCACCGCCCGCGCCGCCGGCGAGATGCGCGGCCGGCTGCGCCAGCTCGGCGCCGAGGGCGTCCAGGCCCGCACCTTCCACGCCGCCGCCCTGCGCCAGCTCCAGTACTTCTGGCCCCGCGCCGTCGGCGGCCCCGTGCCCCAGCTCCTCGAACGCAAGGTCCAGCTCGTCGCCGAAGCCGCCGGCCGCTGCGGCCTGCGCGTCCAGCGCACCGAGCTGCGCGACCTCACCGCCGAGATCGAATGGGCCAAGGTCACCCAGACCGCCCCCGAGGACTACCCCGCCGCCGTCGCCAAGTCCGGCCGCGAAGCCCCCCGCGACCCGGCCGAGACCGCCCAGGTCTACCGCGTCTACGAGGAGACCAAGAGCCGCCGCGGCTCCATCGACTTCGAGGACGTCCTGCTGCTCACCGCCGCCATCCTGGAGGACCGCCCCGACATCGCCGACCAGGTCCGCACCCAGTACCGGCACTTCACCGTCGACGAGTACCAGGACGTCTCCCCGCTCCAGCAGCGGCTGCTCGACCAGTGGACCGGCCCCGGCGGCGGCGCCAGCCTGTGCGTCGTCGGAGACGCCAGCCAGACCATCTACTCCTTCACCGGCGCCACCCCCGACTACCTGCTGAACTTCCGCGGCCGCCACCCCGAGGCCACCGTCGTCAAACTCGTCCGCGACTACCGCTCCACCCCGCAGGTCGTCCACCTCGCCAACGGGCTGCTCGCCCAGGCCCGCGGCGAGGCCGCCCGGCACCGCCTCGAACTCGTCTCCCAGCGCGAGAACGGCCCCGAACCCGTCTACACCGAGTACGACGACGAACCCACCGAGGCCGAGACCACCGCCCGCCGGATCAAGGACCTCCTCGCCGCCGGCGTGCGCGCCAGCGAGATCGCCGTCCTCTTCCGCACCAACGGCCAGTCCGAGGTCTACGAACAGGCCCTCGCCGACCTCGACATCCCCTACCAGCTCAAGGGCGCCGAACGGTTCTTCGAACGCCCCGAGGTCCGCGACGCCGGCGTCCTGCTGCGCGGCGCCGCCCGCGCCGCCGACGACCCGCTCACCGCCGGCGCCCCCGACCTCGCCGGCCAGGTCCGCGCCGTCCTCGCCAGCCGCGGCTTCACCCCCGAACCGCCCGCCGGCTCCGGCGCCGTCCGCGACCGCTGGGAGTCCCTCGCCGCCCTCGTCCGCCTCGCCGAGGAGTTCGGGCGCACCCGCACCGCCGCCGGGCAGACCGCCGACCTCGCCGCCTACGTCGCCGAACTCGACGCCCGCGCCGCCGCCCAGCACGCCCCCGCCGTCGAAGGCGTCACCCTCGCCTCGCTGCACGCCGCCAAGGGCCTCGAATGGGACGCCGTCTTCCTCGTCGGCCTCACCGAGGGCACCCTGCCGATCATCTACGCCAAGACCGACGAACAGGTCGAGGAGGAACGCCGACTCCTCTACGTCGGCGTCACCCGCGCCCGCAAGCACCTCAGCCTCTCCTGGGCCCTCTCCCGCTCCCCGGGCGGCCGCGCCAGCCGCAAGCCCAGCCGCTTCCTGGACGGACTGCGCCCCGGCTCCAGCGCACCGGGCTCGCGCTCCGGCGCGCGAAGCGGCCGGGGGAGCGTCGAGCCCGGCGAGCGCTCCGCCGCCCGGCGGGCTCGCGGCCCGGTCAAGTGCCGGGTCTGCGGCAAGGCGCTCACCGAGGCCGTCGAACGCAAACTGCGCCGCTGCGAGGACTGCCCGTCCACGATGGACGAGGCGCTGTACGAGCGGCTGCGCGAGTGGCGGGCCCGGCAGGCCAGGAAGCAGGGCGCGCCGGCCTACGTGGTGTTCACCGACGCGACGCTGATGGCGATCGCCGAGGACGTGCCCGCCAGCCGCCAGGACCTGGCCCTGATCTCGGGGGTCGGCGCCATGAAGCTGGACAAGTACGGGGCCGCCGTGCTCTCGTTGTGTGCGGGGGAGGAGCCCGAGGAGGATCCGGACGGCGTCGAGGACGGCGGTTCGGTCGATCCGGCCTGAGCCGGCGCGGGCGCGGTCCACGGGGACTGCTCGGGGGCTTCGGAACTCGTCGTGTAACGCGCCGCGGAACTCGCGTGAAAAATAGTTTGCGCCGCGTACCGGGAGCGCAATAGCCTGCCGGAGCGGTCAAGGGGACGCGGTCGCACGGGGTGAAACCTGTGCCGATTCCCCTCGCCCCACAGCTTTACCGAGACAGACATCCGAACATTCGGAGCCAGGGGAACCAGGCTCCGCGAGACGCCGAGAGGAGGCGAAGACAATGGGAAGCATCATGATCACCAAAATGACTGGCCAGACCGTCGTCGCCGCCTCCCTGCGTGCCGCCCGCCTGCGGGCGTTCGCCGAGCTCGGTGGAACCGGTCTGGGTCTCGACACCACCGGTGTCTCCGTCGCCTCCGTTGTCAGTGGTCCTGGACACACTGATCTCTGCCTCACGGGCGGCAGGAGTGTCGAGGGCACCGTTGTCGAGACCGGTCTGTCCCGTGACTGGGCGTCGTTCGGCACGTCGCGTCCCGAGCGCGATGAGCGACCGACCCAGGCACCGAAGGCGGCCGTAGCCGCCGCCATGCATGGCGGCTATGCGCAGGTCATCGGTGCCGGAAACACCCAGAAGCAGAACGAGCAGCAGATTGAGCAGGCCGAGGCCGCCTTCATCGGCGCCGAGGCCTTCCGGATGCGGGCCTTCCGCGGCCCTGAACCCTGGAGAGAACGAACCTGAGCCAGCCTCAGGTCGGCACCTCCAGGGCCGCGGAACCCGTCACACCGGGATCCGCGGCCCTTCTGTTTTGTCCGGTACGCAAGACCACCCAGGCCCTCCGGGGCCTCCGGCCCAGCACCACCAGTCCACTGGGCCGGAACCACTGAGAAGACGAGGAAGACGCCCACAGTGTCCACGGTCATCACGCCGCCCATCCCGTCCGTACCGCCGACAAGCCAGATCACCAAGGCCGACCAGGCCGACCCCCCGGAGGTTCCTTCCATGCAGCTCAGCTCGATCGAGCAGGCCGAGGCTCTCGGTCTCCCCATCCCCTGCCGCGCCTTCGACCCCGAGGTGTTCTTCGCCGAGACGCCCGCCGACGTCGAGTACGCCAAGTCCCTCTGCGGCACCTGCCCGGTGAAGGAGGTCTGCCTCGCCGGCGCCCTGGAGCGGCGTGAGCCGTGGGGCGTCTGGGGCGGCGAGCTGTTCGTCCAGGGCGTCGTCGTGGCCCGCAAGCGGCCCCGTGGCCGTCCGCGCAAGACCGAGGTCATGGCGTGAACCCCGCCGACGAAACCAGGGCCGTCCGCCGGGGAGAGCAGCCCCCGCTGGACAGCGCCCTCCGCCGGTCCGTACGGATCGCCGCCGCCAAGGCCGACGCAGCAGCCCGCACCGTCCCATTCCCGAGCACGCACCACGAGCAGGACCACGACATGACCCCCGACGCCATCGACCCCACCGTCCGCGCCGAGCAGACCACCGAACTTCAGATCCAGAACAGGACCCTTGAGATGCAACTCATGCATGAATCCCTGGCGCGTGCCCATATGCAAGACAGGCTCCACGAGGCCGAGGAACAACGCCTCGTCAGCCGGGTCATCCGGGCCCGCAAGCTCAGGCAGCGGGCCGAGCGGGCCTCCCTGCGGGCCCGCAAGGCGCTCGCCGTCGCGCTGATGTAGTCGCGCCCGCGGGCGCGACTACAGGTGCGCCCGTAGGGTGCGCCGCCGCCGTTGTGCCGCAGGCCGCTCCCCGTCGACGGACGGGGAGCGGCCTGCGGTCGTGTCCGCGGTCGTGTTCGCAGTCGGTCAGCCGGTTCGGCCGGGCTTCGTGGGCTTCCTGAGCCCCTTGGAAGGGGCGGCGGCGAACTCGGGCAGCCACTCCAGCATCTCGGCGCGGAACGGCGCCTTGGCACCCAGCTGGCACAGCACCCCGATGGTGCTCAGCGTCACCCGGTGGATCAGCAGGTACGCGGGCGGCAGGTTCAGCTGCTTGCCCAGGTTGTAGGCGGGCGAGCGCGGGTCGGCGATCCGGGCCGCCTGGGCGCGCATCCAGGCACGGGTGAAGTGGAAGCTGTCCACCGCGGCCGGCTCGATGATCGGCAGCAGGTAGTCCAGCACCGCGTCCGGGTCCAGCCGGATCGAGGGCTTCACGAAGCCCTCCTCGCGCAGCATCTTCAGCACGCCCGCCGCGTCCCCGTCCAGCGCCATCCGCAGCGAGGCCCCGATCGGTGCGGGCAGCCCGCCCGGCAGCCGGTCCACCGTGCCGAAGTCCAGCACGCCCAGCCGCCAGCCCGAGACCGGGCCGCCGTCCGTGAGCAGCCGGAAGTTGCCCGGGTGCGGGTCCGCGTGCAGCAGGCCGGTCCGGGACGGGCCGGCGAACAGGAACCGGGCCAGCAGTTGGCCGGCTCGGTCGCGTTCCTCCTGGGTGCCGTTCGCGATCACCTCGGCCAGCGGGGTGCCGTCCATCCACTCGGTGACCAGCACCTGGTCCGTCTGCGCCACCACGCCCGGCACCACGATGTCCGGGTCGCCCGCGAACTCCTCGGCGTGCCGGCGCTGGGCCTGCGCCTCCAACTCGTAGTCCAGCTCCTCCGAGACGCGCTCGCGCAGCTCGGTGATCAGCGGCTTGATGTCCAGACCGGGGATCAGCGGGCCGAGCAGCCAGGCCACCCGGCTCAGCTGGGACAGGTCGGCCAGCAGCGCGTCGCCCGCGCCCGGGTACTGCACCTTGACCGCGACCGGGCGGCCGTCGTGCCAGACCGCCCGGTGCACCTGGCCGATCGAGGCGGCCGCGGCCGGGCGGTCGTCGAACTCCAGGAACAGCTCCCGCCAGCCGTCCCCGAGCCGCTGGGAGAGCGCGGCGTGCACCTTGGCGGCGGGCATCGGGGGAGCGGCGTCCTGCAGCTTGGTGAGCGCGGCCCGGTACGGCCCGGCGACCTCCTCGGGCAGCGCGGCCTCGAAGACCGACAGCACCTGCCCGAACTTCATCGCCCCGCCCTTGAGTTCGCCCAGGACCTTGAACAACTGGTCGGCGGTGGCCTGCTGGAGTTCGGCCGTCACGACCTCGGCGGAGCGGCCGCCGATGCGCTTGCCCAGGCCGAGCGTGGCGCGGCCGGCTATCCCCAACGGCAGGGCGGCGAGCCGTGCCGTGCGGGTCACTGCCTTGCGCGGAAGATCGCTCACCCGGGCCTCCATTTCCTGGCCCCCCGACACCGGACGGCCCCACCATCACTACGCCATTGTGCCCGCTCCCCAC
>NZ_JAFLNG010000484.1 GCF_017427025.1 Streptomyces sp. FH025 | reverse complement strand
AGGCTGTCCAACCTCAGCACCGGCCACTGGGTCCTGGACACGGCCACGTCGTCAGTGGAGATCAAGCACAAGTCGATGTGGGGACTGGCCACGATCCGGGCTGCCTTCACCGAGCTCAGCGGCGAAGGCGAGATCGGCCCCGACGGCTCCGCGCACGGCACGCTGACCATCGAAGCCGCGTCGATCCTCAGCAAGCAGGCCAAACTCGACACCCACCTGCGCTCCGCGGACTTCTTCGACGTCGACAGGCATCCGACGTTCGCCTTCACCGCCACCCGTGTCGTCGCCGACGGCGACGGAACCGCCAAGGTCACCGGCAGCCTCACCGTGCTCGGTACGACCCGCCCGCTCACCTTCACCGCCCGCGCCACCGCCGCCGGCCCCGACGACGTGACCCTCAGCGGCGAGGTCACCGTCGACCGCAACGACTTCGGCATGAACTGGAACAGAGCCGGAATGATCAAGGGCCTCACCACCGTCACCCTCACCACTCGCTTCACCCACCGCTGACCCCGCACGGCCTCCACGCAGGCACGGGCCACCTCGGAGACGGGCGTGCCGCAGGCCGGGTCCAGGCCCAGGGCCTCCGGGGTCTCTCCACCCCGGACGCCTGGTCATCGGTGTGACCGCGGCGGACGCTCAGGGCGAGGCCGGGCGCGAATTCTGGCCCCCGCCCGGTCCCCGTCCTGGTGCTCCGCCGCGGATCGGGGGGCCTCGGGCCCGGGCCGGGTGCGCGCGGTGCGGAGCAGGGTGGCGATGAGGATCGCCGCGCCCGTCATCAGGACGGCACTGACCACCGAGGCGATCCGGGCCTCCCGGGCGAAGGCGTCGAAGGCCGTGTTCCGCAGGGCTTCGGCGGTGTCCCTCGGGAGGGCGGCGGCGGTCTCGACGGCGCCGCCGAGGGTGCTCTTCGCCGCTTCCAGCTCCTCGGACGTGAGGCCGTCAGGAGCCTTGGCCGCCAGTTCCGACCGGTAGACGGCGGTGCCGATGCTTCCCAGGAGCGCGATGCCCAGCGCCCCGCCGAACTCGGCGGAGGTCTCGGCCATGGCGGAGGCCGCCCCGGCCCGCTCCGGTGGTGCGGCGGACAGGATCACCTCGGTGACGACCGCGGAGACGGCGCCGCCGATCGAGACGACGGCCATGCCACCGACGAGGCCTGAACTTCGGCGCCTTCGCGCGCCGGCCGGGACGGCACTCCCCCGGCGCCGCGCCCGCGTCCACGGCGCACTGCCCCGCCACGGTGTACCGCCCGCGTCTACGGCGCGAGCAGCGCCCGGGCGGTGCGCACCAACTCCTCGTCGACGGCCGGTTCGCGCTCGCCCGCGACGCCGGAGCGGAACAGGGCCGCGCCCTCGACCAGCATCACGAACACCTGCGCCCGGGCCCGCCGCACCTCCTCGGACAGCAGGGGGCGGCGGCAGGCGAGGAAGTCGGCGACGTGATCGCGGTACGTGGCGTAGAAGCCCCGGACGGCCGCCGCCATCGCCTCGTCCCTGGCCGCCAGGGCCCACAGCTCGGTGAACAGCCGTACCAGCCGGGCGTCCTGCTGCTCGGCGAGCAGGGCGCCGACCAGTTCCCCGTCGTCGGCCGACCGTGCGAGCAGCGGCTCCATCCGTTCCGCCGACCGGCTGAGGACCCGCTCCAGCACGGCGCCCACCAGGTCCGCGTGCGTCGGGAAGTAGTACTGCAGATGCCCCAGCCGTACGCCCGCCGCCGCGGCGACCGAGCGCATCGACAGCTCCGCGCCACCCACCGTGACCAGCAACTCCTCCGCGGCGTCCAGCAGTTGTGCCCGCCGCTGCTCGCCCTTCCCGCTCATGCCGCGGCCCTCGTGCGCTCGTCGGAGCGAAGCTTGACCGTGACGCCGAGTGCCGCGAGGTCCGCCAGGACCTGCTCCGGCCGGGGCGTCTGCTCGGGGAACGCCACCCCGGACGGCGGCTCGGCGCCGTCCGCGCCCAGCGCCCGGCGCAGGCCCAGCAGCGCGCCGACGGCCGTCAGGTGGGCCTGCCCGGCCGCGTCCTCGACCAGCGCGCTCAGCTCGCGCCCGGCGTGGGAGACGTCGATCCGCAGGAGCGCCACGCCACCCTCGCCCGGCGAGTACAGCATCGCGTGTCGGGCGGACCGGAAGCGGTCGCCCCGGCCCCAGCGGAAGAAGCCGACGTGCTTGGCGGCCAGCAGTGCCGTGGTGCTGGCCTGGGAGCTGAAGCCGATCCGGGTGGTGGCGGTGGTCGTGCCGAGGGTGAGCGGGAGGGTGAACTGCTCGGGGGTGTCGATTCCGGCGACCTTGGTGGGGAAATCGCCGATCCGGACGGTGCGCGGGCCGCTGAGCGGGGCGACCGCGCTGCGCCGGCCGTCCCGGACCACCTCGTAGTCCAGACCGAGCCGGTCCATGAACTCCACCGAGTCGGCGCCCGCCCGGTCCGCGAGGTCCCAGCGGATCGCGACCTCCACGCGCTCCGCCCCGCCGAGCCGCTCCGCCAGGGCCGCCGTCACCAGGCCGGTCACCCCGCCCATCCAGGCCGAGGAGAGCAGCACCGGCGCTGTCGGCCGCAGCAGTGCCGCCACGGTGGCGGCCCGCTGCAGCCGGGTCGTCCAGCGGGTGACGTCCACGTAGGGCACGCCGGCCCGGGCGGCGGCCCGCAACACGCGGTCGTCCGGATCGTTGACCACGCTCACCACCGCACGGGCGGCGGCGGCGAACGGCGCCGGATCGGCCAGGTCCCACCGCCGCACGGCCGCGTCGCCCAGCTCCCGGGCGAGCGCGGCCCCGCGCTCCTCCGAGCGCCCGGTCAGCAGCAGTGGCCAGTCGGCCGCCGCCATCCGAGCGAGCTCCGCACCCACGGTGCCGTAGCCGCCGACGAGCAGGACGGGGCCCTCGGGGTCGAAGGCCAGGTTGTCGTTCGTGTTCGCAAGGTCCATGGGAAAGAAAATAGGTCACTCGACCTAAAAATTCCATCAACCCCCCGGGGCCGGCGGGCTCGCATGTTCAGTTGTCGCGCGTTCAAGAGCCGCTCGACGCAACGGTCACGAAGAGTGAGGCGGTTCGAAGGGCTCGGGAAGGGCTCGGGCGGACGGCCCGGCCGGGCGCCGCAACCTGCTGCGGCGCCCGGCCGGCCCGTATCGTCCGGCAAGGGCCGATCCGGCCTCAGGGACGCCGGTCGAGGAAGGTGTCGATGATCCCGAGCAGCTCTTCCGGCTTCTCCACGGCCACCAGGTGGCCCGATTCCACCTCGATGTACTCGCTGCCCGGGATCGCGTCCCGCAGCTGCCTCGTGTACCTGTTCGGGATCAGCTGATCCTCCGTCGGGGCGACCACGAGTGTGGGGCACTTGATGTTCGGCATGTAGTCGCTGAGGTCCGCGGTGCTGACGAGCCTGCACATCGCGACCAGCGCCTTGGACGGCAACAGGCCGATGCGCAGGTGGAACCGCTCGTCGGCGCTGATCGAATCCAGATAGCGATCCGACAGCGCGTGGATCACGGTGTAGTCGGCGAACGCGTTGGCGTCCAGCTCGGCGAGCTTGAGCCAGATCTTCACGAAGGTGCGCTGCCGCGGATCCTTGTAGTGCATGAATCCACCGCAGAACATCATGCGACGGACCAGCTCCGGCTCCTTCGTCGCGAGGACCGCGGCGATGCCCGCACCGGTGGAGAACCCGATGACGTCCGCCGGGCCGTGCGCGGCCGCCCTCAGCACCCCGGCCATCTGGTCGGCCAGCAGTTCGAAGCTCAACTCGCCGTCGGGAAGCGGGGTGAAGGTGCTGCCCGAGTAGCCCGGAACGATCACCGTTCGGCTCTTCGACAGGTGGTCGAGAAGATTGGCGAAGCTCGACTCCGGATGCCCGCCGGCGCCATGGACGAGGAGGAGCTCTGGGCCCTGTCCCTGCACGAAATAGCCGACCGGGACTCCGGCGACCTCAACGCTCTGCATGGGCGTACTGGCCATGGAATTGATCCTCTCTATCGATTGTCGCATTCGATTGCGCCGGAATCGGTGAGATCACTTCGTGGCGGCCGCGACCCTCGTGGTCCCCTCGGCGGGGTCCTCGCCACCGGCGCCCACCGGCCTCGCCGTCCACCAGGCGATCAGGCTCGCGGCCAGTGCGAAACCCGCGGCCACGGGCAGCACGAAGGCCGCGGAACTGGCGGTGGAGAGGATGACCGCGCCGATGACGCTGGAGACGAAGTTCCCCAGGTACGCGGTGGACAGGTTGAGTGACGTGACGAGGGGTGCGCCGCCTTCGGGTGCGTGGGCGATGATGCGCTGCTGCTGCGGCCCGATGACGGAGAAGCAGACCAGGCCGGCCAACGCCTCCATGACCACCGCGAGGACGAAGGTTCCCCGCACGGCCAGCATGATCAGGAACACCGATCCGATGCACAGCGTGGCGATGATGACGACGAGCCGGGCGTTGTAGCGGTCGGCCAACCGGCCGGCCGCCAGGTTCCCGACCGTCGCGGCGACGCCGAAGGCCATCAGCAGCAGGGCGAGCCGGGGTTGGCTGCCACCGGTCGCCGGCGCGAAGACCGCGCTCATGTAGGTGAAGGGAAGGAAGATGCCGATGAAGGCCAGCAGGGTGACCGCGAGGATCTTCAGCACCCGCCGGTCGGCGAGGGGGCTGAGGCGCTGGCGCAGGGTGATGACCTGATCGATCCTGATGGCGGGCAGCAGGGCGGCGACCGCGACGGCGACGACGACGGCGATGCCGGCGATGAACCAGATCGCCGCCTGCCAGCCCAGGTTGTTCCCGATGACGGTCCCCAACGGAGCTCCCAGGATCAGCGAGAGCGTCGAGCCGGCCGTCACCATGGCGATGGCGCTCCCCCGGCGCTCGCCGGGAGCCAGGAACGCGGCCGTGGCCACCGCGTTCGCGGTGAACAGTGCGGCGCCGGCACCCGCCAGGATCCGGGACGCGAGCACGAGTCCGTAATCGCCCGACAGGGCGGTCACCGCGTTTCCCACTCCGAGCAGGAGCAGTGCGGTGACGAGCACGCGTTGCCGCGGCCATTTGCTGGTCACCGTGGCGAGAACCGGCGCCAGGAAGGCGACCACCAGGGCGAAGACGCTCACCAGTTGGCCGGACGCGGCACTGCTGACGTGCAGCGTCCTGTCGATCTGGGGTAACAGCCCGACGATCACGTACCCGTCCGTCCCCACCGCGAAGGCTCCCAACGTGAGGATCGCGGTACGCGCACGCCAACCCTGCTCCGGGGAAGCGTCCTTGCTGTCACTGGCAGCCTCGTCGACCACTGGTCATCCCCCAGCACATGGGTCGGGTCACTTGGAACCGATCGGTACCATTTTAGTCAAGGACGGTACCGGTCGGTTCCGAATGCTGTCAAGACGGACTAGAGTGAGGACATGGCAACCCGAGCCCGCGAACGCCTTCTCGCCACCGCCGACGAACTCTTCTACGCCGAAGGGGTGCGAGCCGTGGGTGTGGAACGCCTGCTGGAGGTCTCCGGCGTGGGGCGCGCGTCCTTCTACCGGCACTTCCCCAGCAAGGAGGAGCTGGTACTGGCCGTGCTCCGCGGCCGCGACGAACGCTCGCGCGCCTGGCTGGAACAGGCCGTGGCCGCCCGCGGCGGCACCCCTCTGGCCATCTTCGACGCCCTCGCCGAACGGTTCACCTCGCCCGAATTCAGCGGCTGCGCATTCATCAACGCGATGATCGAGGACCCCGACCTCGACGGCCCGGTCTGCCGACTGGTCATCGAACACAAGCGGGCGGTGACCGAGTACATCGCCGGCCTGCTGACCGCGGCGGGCCACCCCGATCCGGAGCAACTGGCCCAGCAGTTCCTCATGTTGATGGACGGCGCGCACGTCACGGCGCTGCGCACCCGCTCCGCCGCCCCCGCCCTCCAGGCCAAGGCCATCGCAGAGATGCTCCTCGCCGGCCGCGCCTGACAGTCCGCGCCCCGCTCCC
>NZ_JAFLNG010000483.1 GCF_017427025.1 Streptomyces sp. FH025 | reverse complement strand
AACCCCAGACCCCGCCACCCTAAGCGCGCCCCTGGCGCAGCTCAGGCCGCACGCGCTCCCTCGAAAGGGTGGCGTCTGAGGAGGCTTTGCCGAGTAGCCTGAGAGGGCCGCCAGGATGCCCGTATGGGAGGAACCATGAGCATCGCGCCGTACCCCGACTGGATCCGGCCCCCTGCTGGTGGCTACACCGCAGAGGACCTGGACCGGCTGCCTGATCTCCCGCCGCACACCGAGTTGCTCGACGGGAGCCTGATCTTCGTGAGTCCGCAGACCATCTTTCACCTGCTGGCGGTCCGACAGCTGGAGTTCGCGCTGGTGGCAGCTGTTCCGCCGGGATGGGTGGCTTGGCGGGAGATGATGGTCACGCTGGATCGACGCAACAGGCTTGAGCCGGACCTCCTGGTCGTCGACAAGCGGGCACAGACCGGCCCAAAGGGCCGCAAGGGAACCTCTTGCCGGCCAGAAGACGTACTGCTTGCGGTCGAGGTGGTGTCGGACGAGTCGCAGGAGCGGGATCGTGACGCAAAGCCGCGAAAGTACGCCGCAGCCGGCATCGCCCACTTCTGGAGGGTTGAGGATGACGACGAGGGCCGCCCGGTCGTCTACGTGTACGAGCTGGATCCGGCCACCAGGGCCTATGGCCTGACCGGCATTTACCACAAGCAGCTGAAGGTCGATCGGCCGTTTCCGATTGAGGTTGAATTGATCGACACGTCCGAATAGTGGACGCGAGGTGTCAGTACCTGGGACACCGGAGTAGGGTCCGAGCATGTCTCGCACCATTCGTCTCGCAGTAGTCCCGGGTGACGGCATCGGTCAGGAAGTCGTGGCCGAAGGTCTGAAGGTCCTGGGGGCCGTGCTTCCCGCCGATGTGAAGCTGGAGACCACCGAGTACGACCTCGGGGCCCGGCGCTACCACCGGACCGGGGAGACGCTGCCGGACGACGTGCTGGCGGAGCTGAAGGGGCACGACGCGATCCTGCTGGGCGCCATCGGCGACCCGAGCGTGCCGTCCGGGGTGCTGGAGCGCGGGCTGCTGCTCAAGCTGCGGTTCGCCTTCGACCACCACATCAACCTGCGGCCGGGCCGGCTGTTCCCCGGGGTCGAGTCCCCGCTGGCCGGCCAGCCGGAGATCGACTTCGTGGTCGTCCGCGAGGGCACCGAGGGCCCGTACGTCGGCAACGGCGGCACGCTGCGCACCGGGACGCCCCAGGAGGTGGCCACCGAGGTCAGCCTGAACACCGCGTACGGCATCGAGCGCGTGGTGCGCGACGCCTACCGCCGGGCCCAGGCGCGGCCGCGGAAGAAGCTGACCCTGGTGCACAAGAACAACGTGCTGGTGCACGCCGGGCACCTGTGGTCGCGGATCTTCGCCGAGGTCGGCGCGGAGTTCCCCGAGGTCACCACCGACTACCTGCACGTCGACGCGGCCACCATCTTCTTCGTGACCCAGCCGGAGCGCTTCGACGTCATCGTCACCGACAACCTGTTCGGCGACATCCTGACCGACCTGGCCGCCGCCGTGACCGGCGGCATCGGCCTGGCCGCGAGCGGCAACATCAACCCGAGCGGCGAGTTCCCGTCCATGTTCGAGCCGGTGCACGGCTCGGCGCCGGACATCGCCGGCCAGGGCAAGGCCGACCCGACCGCCACCGTGCTGTCGGTCGCCATGCTGCTGGAGCACCTCGGCTTCGCCGCCGAGGCCGCCAAGGTCGAGGCCGCCGTCGCGGCGGACCTCGCCGAGCGCACCGGCACCCGCAGCACCTCCCAGGTCGGCGACGCGCTCGCCGGGCGAGTATCCGGCTGACGGGCCGGCTCCGAGCAACGGATCCCCGGCCGTTTCGAGGCCGGCTCCGACAAGGTTCCGGCCAGGTGGGCCGGACCGCATAACGGCAGCTTGCAGCTCCCCAAGGAGCGGACAGCTGTTCGGCACGGCCCTCTGGATGCGAGTATCGACAGTGGGCCGTGCCGCTGTGCGTTCGTTCCGGCGTCTTATCGCCGTAACGCGGCGGTGGCGGTGGCGGCCCGGACCAACCCCACGGTGAAGGAAACAGCCATGAGCACGCCCACCACGGCGCCCATCACGTTCGACCTCAAGCCCTCCGCCCACCCGCTGTCCGCAGCGGAGCGCGAGGCCCGGCTGACCAACCCCGGCTTCGGCCGTGTCTTCACCGACCACATGGTCACCATCCGCTGGACCGAGGGCCTGGGCTGGCACGACGCCCAGCTGGCGCCGTACGCGCCGCTGGAGATCGACCCGGCGAACATGACCCTGCACTACGGCCAGGCGATCTTCGAGGGCCTGAAGGCCTACCGCCAGGCCGACGGCTCGATCTCGACCTTCCGCCCGGAGGCCAACGCCCTGCGCTTCCAGGCCTCGGCCCGCCGCCTGGCGATGCCGGAGCTGCCGGTCGAGACCTTCGTCGAGGCCGTCGAGCTGCTGGTCCAGCAGGACCAGGAGTGGGTCCCGAACCAGCCGGAGCAGAGCCTCTACCTGCGTCCGTTCATGTTCGCCACCGAGGTCGGCCTGGGCGTGCGCCCGGCGAACTCCTACATCTTCATGATCATCGCCTCCCCGGCCGGCGCCTACTTCCAGGGCGGCGTCAAGCCGGTCTCGGTCTGGCTGTCCAAGGAGTACGTCCGCGCCGCGCCCGGCGGCACCGGTGCCGCCAAGTGCGCGGGCAACTACGCCGCCTCGCTGGTCGCCCAGGCCCAGGCCGCCGAGAAGGGCTGCGACCAGGTGGTCTGGCTCGACGCCGCCGAGCACCGGTGGGTCGAGGAGATGGGCGGCATGAACCTGTACTTCGTCTTCGGCGAGGGCAAGGACGCGAAGATCGTCACCCCGGAGCTGTCCGGCGCGCTGCTGCCCGGCATCACCCGCGACTCGCTGCTCACCCTGGCCTCCGACCTCGGGTACGCGGTCGAGGAGCGCCGGATCTCCACCGACGAGTGGCAGCAGGGCAACGCCGACGGCACCCTCACCGAGGTCTTCGCCTGCGGCACCGCCGCCGTCATCACCCCGGTCGGCTCGGTCAAGTCCGCCGCCGCCGACTGGACCGTCGGCACCGGCGAGCCCGGCCCCGTCACCATGGAGCTGCGCAAGTCCCTGCTCGCCATCCAGGGCGGCCAGCAGGCCGACACCCACGGCTGGCTGCACAAGATCGTCTGATCGCCGCCCCCGGGCGCCCCGCGACACCGGGGCGCCCGGGCCGTAACCTCGAAGCGCTCCGCTCGTTGAGGCCGGTGAACACAGTGGGAGGGCCAGTGACCGCACTGCCGCACGGATACGCCGAGACCTCGTGCGCTCCGGACCACGACCTCCTCGAAGCCTTCCTGGCGCTTGACACCCCTCTGGGATTCAAGGCTGAGCTCATCGAGGGGGAAATCGTCGTGACCCCACCGCCGGACGGTGAACACGAGACGCTCGTCGGTCGCCTCCATGGGCAGGTCGTGCGCCAGGGCCCCAAGGCGATCGATTTCGCCGGAGGCAAGGGGCTGATCGTGCCGTCCGGGCGATTCATCCCGGACGGCACGTTCACCGTCCGGGGAGCCATGATCAAGTGCGGCTCCTGGTCCGTACCCGATGGTGTCCTGATGGTTGCGGAGGTCACCTCCAGCCGACCCGACAAGGATCGGGTCACGAAGCGCAAGGGCTATGCCGCGGCTGGGATTCCGCTCTATCTGCTGGTCGACCGCGAGAAGGACCAAGTCGTTCTGCACAGCGACCCCAGGGGCGACGACTATCTCGCGACCGTCGTCGTCCCCATCGGCAGCCCCCTCGACCTGCCCGAGCCGTTCGGCTTCGCGCTGGACACCGCCGAGCTCGTGGAGTAGCCGTCCCGGATCGCGAGACGGGCGGGCCGGATCCTGGAGCCTGTGCCACACTGCCAACGTGTCCTCGCTGTCGCTGATTATTAGCAGCAGGCGCGCCGGTCCGCAGTGACCGCTTCCGCAGGACCCGATGCGGAGCGACCACGAGCGTCCAGACCCGCGCGCAGACCTCTCGCACCCGCGAGGGGTTTTTTTGTTTCCCCGGACCGGCCGAGGGCCCCCACAAGGGGCCCGGGGACACCGGGGCCGCGCGAGGGATCATGGACGGTGGCGCCGGGACGAAATCCGGCAGAGCAGTACCAACCTCCCCGAAACGGAGAACCAGGGGTCATGACCGAGGCCAGCCGTACCGACGACAGTTTCCACGTGTTCGACACCACCCTGCGCGACGGAGCGCAGCGGGAGGGCATCAACCTGACGGTGGCGGACAAGCTGGCCATCGCCCGGCACCTGGACGACTTCGGGGTCGGCTTCATCGAGGGCGGCTGGCCCGGGGCCAACCCGCGGGACACCGAGTTCTTCGCCCGCGCCGCCGCCGAGCTGGAGCTGAACAGCGCCCGGCTGGTCGCCTTCGGCGCCACCCGCCGGGCCGGCGGCAAGGCGGCGGACGACCCTCAGCTGGCCGCGCTGGTCGCCTCCGGTGCCCCCGTCGTCACCCTGGTCGCCAAGGCGCACGACCGGCACGTCGAGCTGGCGCTGCGCACCACGCTGGACGAGAACCTGGAGATGATCCGGGACAGCGTCGAATTCCTGCGGTCCCAGGACCGGCGGGTGTTCATCGACTGCGAGCACTTCTTCGACGGCTACAAGGCGAACCGCGAGTACGCCCTCGCGGTGGTCCGCACTGCGCACCGCGCCGGGGCGGACGTGGTGGTCCTGTGCGACACCAACGGCGGGATGCTGCCGGCGGGTGTCCGGGACACCGTCGCGGACGTGATCGCGGCGACCGGCGCCCGGATCGGCATGCACGCCCAGGACGACACCGGCTGCGCGGTGGCCAACACCCTGGCCGCGGTCGACGCGGGCGCCACCCACGTGCAGTGCACCGCGAACGGCTACGGCGAGCGGGTCGGCAACGCCAACCTGTTCCCGGTGGTCGGCGCGCTGGAGCTCAAGTACGGCCGGCGGGTGCTGCCCGAGGGCCGACTGGCCGAGATGACCCGGATCTCGCACGCGATCGCCGAGCTGGTGAACCTGGCCCCGTCCACCCACCAGCCGTACGTCGGCTTCTCGGCCTTCGCCCACAAGGCGGGCCTGCACGCCTCCGCGATCAAGGTCGACCCGGACCTGTACCAGCACATCGACCCCGACCTGGTCGGCAACACCATGCGGATGCTGGTCTCCGACATGGCCGGCCGGGCCTCCGTCGAGCTCAAGGGCAAGGAGCTCGGCTACGACCTCTCCACCGACCGCGACCTGGCCGGCCGGGTGGTGGCCAAGGTGAAGGAGCAGGAGAACCTCGGCTACACCTACGAGTCCGCCGACGCCTCCTTCGAGCTGCTGCTGCGCGACGAGGTGCGCGGCAGCCGGGACCGCTTCTACACCCTGGAGTCCTGGCGGACCATCAGCGAGCAGGGCCCGAAGGGCTTCACGGGCAACGAGGCCACGGTCAAGCTGTGGGCCAAGGGCGAGCGCCGGATCGCCACCGGGGAGGGCAACGGCCCGGTCAACGCGCTGGACCAGGCGCTGCGGACCGCCCTGGAGGGCACCTACCCGCCGCTGGCCACCTTCGAGTTGGTGGACTACAAGGTCCGCATCCTGGAGGGGCAGCACGGCACCGGGTCCAAGACCAGGGTGCTGATCGAGTCCACCGACGGCATCACCACCTGGTCGACGGTGGGTGTGGCCGACAACGTGGTCGCCGCCTCCTGGCTGGCACTTGAGGACGCCTACACCTACGGCCTGATCCGCGCCGGGCTGGAGCCGACCGAGTAGTCCCGCCCAACAGGCGTGTGGCCCATGCGACTTCGCCGAGTCGTATGGGCCACAAGCGCGTTCATCACCGCAGTCGTGCCAGGAGGGCGTGTTCGACGAGGGTGATGAGTGCGCTCTTGGCGCTGTCCCGGCGGCGGGCGTCGAGGGTGATGATGGGGGTGTCGGGGCCGAGCTGGAGGGCTTCGCGGACTTCGTCGGG
>NZ_JAFLNG010000482.1 GCF_017427025.1 Streptomyces sp. FH025 | reverse complement strand
CTCCAGCGCGGCCAGCGCCCGGCGGGCCACCTCGCGGCCGATCGGCAGCGAGGCGGTCGCGGCGGGGGAGGGGGCGTTCAGCACGTGCACCGTACGGCGCGGGGAGCGCGGGTCCTCGGGGTCGAAGCCGGCGAAGGCGAAGTCGTCCAGCAGCGAGCCGTCCCGGGCCACCGCCTGGGCGCGCACTCCGGCGGTGGCCGGCACCAGGTCGTCGGCGGTCACGGCGGGCAGCAGGCGTTGGACGGCGGTGGTGAACGCCCGTTTGGACAGCGAGCGGTGCAGCTCGCCCAGTTCGTACCGCCAGTGCCGCCGGAGGATCCGCCAGGTGCCGGGGAAGGCGAGGGTGTCGGCCAGGTCGTACGGGCGCACGGTGCGCCAGCGGTAGCCCTCGCGGGCCGCCGCGGGCACCGCGTTCGGGCCGACGTGGACGTCGCCGTGGATGCCCCGGGTGAGGTGCACGCCGAGGAAGGGGAAGGCCGGGTCGGGCACCGGGTAGACCAGCCCGCGCACCAAGTCCCGCCGGTGCTCGGCCAGTTCGTAGTACTCGCCGCGGAACGGAACGATCCGCACCCCGGGGTCGTCCCCGGCCAGCCGGGCGATCCGGTCGCTGTGCAGCCCGGCGCAGTTCACCAGCACCCGGCAGCGCAGCTCGCCGGCGGTGGTGCCGACCGTCACCCCGTCCCGGCGCCGCGCCACCGTCCGCACCCCGACGCCGGGCCGCAGCTCGGCGCCCGCCTCCCGGGCCAGCCGGGCGTACGCCGTCGCCACGGCCGGGAAGTCGCAGATGCCGGTGGTGGCGACGTGCAGCCCGGCCAGACCGCTCACCTCCGGCTCGTACCAGGCGATCCCGGCCCGGTCCAGCTCGGTGACCGGGATGCCGTTCGCCCGCCCGCGCTCGGCCAGCGTCGCCAGCCGGGGCAGTTCGGCGGGGTCGGTGGCCACGATCAGCTTGCCGGTGACCTCGTACGGGACGCCCTGCTCGCGGCAGAACGCCACCAGCTCGGCGGCGCCCGCGACGGCGAACCGGGCCTTGTACGAGCCGGGTCGGTAGTAGACGCCGCTGTGGATCACCCCGCTGTTGCGGCCGGTCTGGTGCGCGGCGAAGCCGCTCTCCTTCTCCAGCACCGCGACCCGCAGCCCCGGGCGCGACCGGGTCAGCGCGTACGCCGTGGCCAGCCCGACGATCCCGCCGCCGACCACCGCCACCTCGACCTCGTCCGCCACCGCCCGCTCCTCACGCCGCCCGGCCCCGCTGCCGCTGCCGATGTTGGCACGGTGTCGGGCACGGGTCGAGACCGCGTGTGCCGGTTCCCCGCGCGGCGGTCGGCCCGTGAAGGCTCCGTCGCGGGGATGCGTGGTCCCTGCCCGTGCGCGTCCCGGCACGCCGGGGTGGGCGGAGCCTCCCCCGATGGCTCCGCCCGGGTGCTGCGGTCGGCCCCCGGTCCGACCGCAGCGTGGTGCGCGGGCTCCCCCCGGATCCCCGCGCAGCACCGTCTCCCGCTACACCTCCCAGGGCCAGCCAGCGTCCGTCCCCGCTTCCAGCAGCGGGATCAGCCGGAAGGCCGCGTCGCTCAGGCCGCCGAAGGTGTGCCGGCCGGCGCCGCCGCTGGGGCCGTGGCCGGGGGCGTAGCCGGCCAGGTTCCAGGTGTAGACGGGGACGTCGGCCGGGACGGCGGCGAGGGGGTCGCTGCCCCGGTAGCCGAAACCGGTCTGCTCGTCGGTGACGATGACCACCCGGTCGTGGCCCCGGTAGTGGGCGCGGACGGCTGCGGCGGTGTTGGTGCCGCCGAGGCTGGAGAAACGTTCCAGCACGCGCAGCACCGCCTCCCCTCGGCCGACCTCGATCACCCGGCTGTCGGTGCCGAACTCGACCAGGTCCGCCTCGGCGGCCCGGACCTTCAGCGCGGTGCCGAAGATCGCGGCAGAGTCCGCCCGGTTGAGCTGTGTCTGCGCGCTGGGCCGGTCGAACATCGAGCCGGAGCGGTCCACCAGGACCAGCGTCCGGCCGGGCAGCTCGGGCACGTTGGCGAGCGAGTGGCCGAGTGCCGTCTCCAGCGCGTGCCCCCAGCGCAGCGAGGGCACGTTCCGGTGCGCGGCCAGGTAGCGGAACGGGAACTGGCGCGAGCGCCGTACCTCGCCCGGGTCGGAGATCCGCCGGGCCACCTCGGCCGCGACCGCGTCCGATACCCCGGCCCGGTCGAAGTTGCGCAGGTTCCGCACCAGCGCCATCGGGCCCATGGACGGGATGACCGCCTCCCACGCCGCCGCGTCCAACGGCCCCTGGAGCCAGCCGGCCAGCGCCTCCCAGGTCAGCCCGGCGGCGGCCAGCCGCTCGGCGCCGCCCCGCGCGGTCACGGCCGTCCGGCGCTCCTCGACCGGCAGCGCGAGCAGCTCGCGGTTGGCCGTCAGCAGCCGGTCGGCCGCGGGCGGGACGGCCTCCTCCGGGCGGTGCCGGCGGTCCAGCGCGTACGCGAACAGCGCGCCCTGCCAGGGCTTGGTCGGATCCGGCGAGGGGTGGGTCAACTCCAGGACGTCGCCGAAGCGGTAGCCCTTGGTCGCGGTGTCGTACTTGAGCAGCGAACGGGCGTCGTACAGCCGCCGCACCGCGTCCGCGACGCCGCGCTTGAGCGGCTTGGGCAGCGCCCGGCCGTAGCGCGAGGTCCAGTACGCGAGCAGCTCGCCGGGCTCGTCGGCGCGCCGCAGCACCGCGTCGACGGCCTGCCGGGAGTGGCCGTGGGCGCCCGCGTCCAGCCGGGCCCGGGTGAACTCGGCGGCGCCGACCAGTGCGGCGGTGCGCAGCTGAGCGTCGTACCGCAGCCAGCGCAGCAGCCCGAGGGTCCACTCCGGCTCGGCGACGGCGAGTTCGCGCACCAGCGCGGTGTAGCGGTCGTCGCGGTCGCCGCCGCGCTCGTAGTAGGTGTCCTGGCCGACCATGTTGGCCACGGACAGCAGGAACAGCTCAGACTTGCGGTCCCGGGCGTAGCCGGTGCCGCCCTGGTGGGTGCGGCCGCTCCGGCCGGTCGTGGCCACCGGCGAGCTCGGACTCGCCTTGGCCCTGCGGATGTTGAACCTGGACATGCTGCAGCCTCCCTCGGCCGACTGGCGGTGTGGACGGGAGGGAGGCGTGCGGCGGTGAGGGGTGCCCGAGATCGCGCCGGCCGTCGTCGAACGGCCGGCCTCGGCGGAGGTGTATGCCTTGTGCTCTACCCGATTGAGCTAGCGACCGCGCTCGCGCACGGCCGCCCGGGACTCGAACCCGGAACCGCAAGATCCGAAGTAACCCCCGCCTGCGCACCGGGCACTCCGAAGCGCACTGCCTCCCGAGATCAAAGGTGGCCGCGGTCGATGGAACTCAGCTTCAACGCGCCCCGCCGGGGGCACTCGACCGAAGTAACCGCTGCCGTCGCACCGGGAGGTGCGGAAACCTATTCACGTGTGGGTGTCCAGAGTTCGAGGACGGCTGAGGTGACATAGCTGCTCTACCGACTGAGCTACACCGGCCCGGAGCCGGTGACGGGACTCGAACCCGCGACCTGCCCATTGACAGTGGAAGTAACCTCTGCCTGCGCACCTGGACGGGAGAGACCTTAGCCAGGCCCCTCCCGCGGGTGCATCCGATTTATCGTCGGGTCCGCGCCGCTCACGCCGGCGCGACGATCACCGCGCGCGCCCGTTCCGTCAACTCCCTTACTCTGCGCTCGCCCTGGAACGGCTCCAGGCGGCGCAGCATCTCCACCACGTACTCCCGACTGCGCTGCGAGGAGATCCGGCCGGCCACCTCGACGGCGCGTTCGCCGGCGGCGACCGCGGCGTCCAGGTTGCCCGCCTCGGCCTCGGCCATCGCCGAGACCACCAGCCGCAGGCCGTGCGAGCGGACGAAGCCCTCGGTGGGCTGGGCCAGCGCCTCGCGGGTGAACTGCCGGACCTTGGAGGGCACTCCGAGGTCGCGGAAGCACTCGGCGGCGTCCGCGGCGAGCCGGTCGTAGGCGTAGAAGTCGATCCACGCCGGATCGGGATCCCCGGCGCGCGCCCGTTCGAGCGCGCTCTCCGCCGCGCCGAGCGCCGTCGCACACGCCGCCGCATTGCGGGCCTTGGCCTGGGCCCGGGCCTCCACCAGGTGGAAGAAGCTCATGGTCCGGGCGGTGGCCAGGCCCCGGTTGCGCTCCAGCGCGGCCTGCGCGAGGTCGACGGCCTCCTCGGCGAAGCCCCGGTAGCCGGCCTGGAGGCTCATGGAGGCGAGCACGTACCCGCCGAGCGGCACGTCGGCGGCGGCCCGGGCGAGCCGCAGGGCCTGGATGTAGTAGCGCTGCGCGGCCTCGTGCTGCCCGGTGTCGAAGGCCATCCACCCGGCCAGCCTGGTCAGTTCGGCGGTCGCGCCGAACAGCGCCCGGCCGACGGCGTCGCTGTACGAGGCGAGCAGCAGCGGCGCCGCCTCCACCCGCAGGCACTCCGGCACCATCGACGAACGCCAGTCCCCGCCGCCGTACTTGGAGTCCCAGCGGCGCGCCTCCTGGGCGGCCTCGCGGAGTTTGGCGGCGTCCGAGTGGCCGACCCGGTAGGAGGAGGCCTCGCTGGGGGAGCGCGGCACCTCGCGGGCCACCGAGCCGTCCGCCGGGGCGATCAGCCAGCGGGACACGGGAGTCGCGTACGCGGCGACCGAGAAGGTGCCGGCCAGGCTGTCGCTCCAGCGCCCGCCGCCGGGGCCGCGGCGCAGTTCGAGGTCGACCCGGAACAGGTCGGTGGCCGAGCGCACCGCGTCGGCGACGTCGCGCGGGAAGGCCAGGCCGAGTTCGGGCGCCGGGTCGGTGTCGCCCAGGCCGATCTCCTCCAGGGGGACGGGCCGGCCGAGCTTGCCGCCGATCGCGGTGGCGATCAGGTGCGGGACGGGCCCCTGCGGGACCATGCCCTTGCTGACCCAGCGGGCCACCGAGGTCTTGTCGTAGCGCAGCGTCAACCCGCGCTGGGCGCCGAGGTCGTTGACCCGGCGGGCCAGTCCGGCGTTGCTGATCTGAGCGAGGGCCAGGAGCGTGCCGAGCCGTTCGTTCGGTCCTCGTGGGCTGACGGTCATGGTGGCGGCGGCACCTCCTGCGGCCTTGTGCGCGGGGCCCGGGCGGCACCGAGCCGTAGCTGCTGCACCTAGAGTAGTCGGACGCGTTCCGACGGTTAAGAGGCCGCATTCCGGATGGCGGGATCGCGCACCCGGCGGTGTCGCGCGGGGCCGGCGAGGGGGTTGGTCCGGACCACTCGGAGCCGAACGGCCGCGCCCGGTGCCGGAGTCCCGTGCTCCGGTCCCGTGTTCACGTGCGCCCGGCCGTGCCCCCTGGCCCGACCGGCGGCTCGGCGATTCGCTGGTGGTCGTGGGTCGGCCCGCCGTCGAGGACCCGGCGGGCCGGGGGATGCCGCCGCCTCAATCCCCGCGGGCGGCGGCGGAGTCCGGGAGGGCATGCGGATGCCCTCCCGGGCTGGACGACGCCTTTCGGCCATCTCGCGATGCCCATGTCAAAAAGGTGCACCCCGGGCGGTCCGGGCCGGGGAGGGGGAGGCCCGGCCCGCTCGATCCCGGCTCCGCCGGGCCGGTCGCCGAACCGATCGCCGAACCGATCGCCGAACCAGTGGCCGAACCGGTGTACGGGCCTCGCCGAGCCGTTCCCGCGCCCGCCGTCGATCCGCGCCCGATCCGGGGCCGATCCGTCGCCGGACCCGCACCGAAACAGAAGCGGAACCGACAACACCGGCCCCGGCGGCGCCCGGTGATGGCACGATGTCTCCTGACGGCGCGCCGGAAGCGGGACACGCCGGAAGCGGCACGCCGGGAAGCGCGTGCGCGCCGCGCGAGTGCAGGTCCTCGTCCGGTGGAGGCGCGATGCGGTGGCTGACGGGCTGGAGCACGGGCGCGCCCCGGGCAGGTGCTCCCGCGCACGAGACCCTCGCCGCGGTCGCACCGATCGCCGCGCGCCCCCTGTGGACCGGACCGA
>NZ_JAFLNG010000481.1 GCF_017427025.1 Streptomyces sp. FH025 | reverse complement strand
CGCCAGCGCCCAGGCGGTGAGCAGCATGGCCAGCGGGGAGGCGGCCATGACGGTGGCGGCGCTGCCGGTGGGCAGGCGCTGGGAGGCGAGGTAGAGCAGGACGAAGAACGCGGCGGTGTTGAGCAGTCCGAGCAGCGCGCTGCGCCACCACCAGGGTCCGCGCGGGCGGCGGCGGGCCAGGGCGAGCAGCAGCAGGCCGGCGGGCAGGGCGCGTAGCGCGGCGCCCCACAGCGGGTACTCGGCGGGCAGGTAGGCGTGGGTCACGTGGTAGTTGGCGCCCCAGGCGAGCGGGGCGAGGGCGGTCAGCAGGACCCACCGCACATTAGCTTCCATGGAAGGCAATATATCTTCCCAGGAAACTAGCGGGGTAGGATGGCGGCATGGAGCACCGGCAGCAGGACGACCACGTCGCACGGATCCAGGCCGAGTGGCGGCGCGAACGCCCCGACCTCGACGTCGGCCCGCAGGCGGTGATCGGGCGCCTGCACCGCCTCGCCGCGCACCTGAGCGCCGAGCTCGCCCTCGTCTACCAGCGCTACGGCCTGGGCGAGGGCGAGTTCGACGTGCTCGCCGCACTGCGCCGCGCCGGCGCCCCGTACGAGCGGGCCCCCGGTGAACTGGCCGCGCACACGATGGTCACCACCGGCGCGATGACCAAGCGCGTCGACCGTCTGGAGCGCGCCGGGCTGGTCACCCGCCGCACCGCCGAGGGGGACCGGCGCGGGCGCGTGGTCGCCCTCACCGACGCCGGACTGCGCCTGATCGACGAGGCGTTCACCGCCCACATGCACAACGAGCACCGCCTGCTCGCCCACCTCGACCGCGAGGAGGCCGCCGCCCTGCAGACGCTCCTCACCGCCTGGCAGCACCGCCTGGACGGCGGCTCACGGGACCCCGGACACGACGCCGACACCGGCAGGGACGACGATGGCGGCAGGGACGACAGCCGGCCCACTGTCCGTACGGATTGACGCCGACCGGCGCCGCACCGTGAGAAGCTGACCCATGACCAGCTCCCCTCCGCCCAACCCCGAACCCGGCAACGACCCTGGCAGCGGCCCCGGGGAACCCGCTCCCCTGCCGCCGGGCTGGGAGAACCCGGCCGTACGGGCGGACCGGCGCCTGGTGGAGCTGATGCAGGAACTGCGAGTACTTCAGACCGGCGTGCAGATCGTCTTCGCCTTCCTGCTCGGCGTCGCCTTCACCCCCCGCTTCGCCGAACTCTCCGACACCCAGCAGGACATCTACATCACCACCCTCCTGCTGACCGTCATCGCCGCCGCCGTCCTCGCCACCCCCGTCGCCCTGCACCGCGGCCTGTACCGCCACCCCGGCAAAGCACGGATCGTCACCGTCTCCGTCCGCATCGCCCAGTACGGCCTGCTCCTGCTCGCCTGCGCCCTCACCGGCGCCGTCCTGCTGGTCCTGGACGTCGTGCTCGGCGCGCCACTGGCCATCGTGATCACCAGTGCCGTCGCCCTGATCTTCACCACCCTGTGGTTCGTCCTGCCCTGGGCCCTACGCCGCGCCACCACCCACGACGACAGCTGACGACCACCCGCCGCCGCACCCCGAGACGCCCTCCGCCGCTGCCGGCCCCGAGCTGGTCCAGCTGCGCGGCCCGGCGAAGGCCGTCGCCACCAACATGGACGCCTCGCTGGAGGTGCCGACCGCGACCTCGGTCCGCGCCGTCCCGGCGAAGCTGTTGATCGACAACCGCATCGTCATCAACAACCACCTGCAGCGCGCCCGCGGTGGCAAGGTCTCCTTCACCCACCTGATCGGCTACGCCCTGGTCCAGGCCATCAAGGCCGCCCCGGGCATGAACTACAGCTACAAGGTGGAGGACGGCAAGGCCTTCCTGGTCAAGCCGGAGCACGTCAACCTCGGCCTGGCCATCGACCTGGTCAAGCCCAACGGCGACCGCCAGCTGGTCGTCGCGGCCATCAAGAAGGCCGAGACCCTCGACTTCTTCGGCTTCTGGCAGGCCTACGAGGACATCGTCCGCCGGGCCCGCGCCAACAAGCTGACCATGGACGACTTCACCGGCGTCACGGTCTCGCTGACCAACCCCGGCGGCATCGGCACCGTGCACTCCGTGCCGCGCCTGATGCAGAACCAGGGCACCATCGTCGGCGTCGGCGCCATGGAGTACCCGGCCGAGTTCCAGGGCTCCGCCCCGGAGACCCTGTCCCGCCTCGGCGTCTCCAAGATCATGACGCTGACCTCGACCTACGACCACCGCGTCATCCAGGGCGCGGCGTCCGGCGAGTTCCTGCGCGAGATCCACCGCCTGCTGCTCGGCGAGAACGGCTTCTACGACGAGATCTTCGAGTCGCTGCGGATCCCGTACGAGCCGGTCCGCTGGGCCACCGACGTCGCCACCACCCACGACGACGAGGTCAACAAGACCGCCCGCGTCATGGAGCTCATCCACTCCTACCGGGTCCGCGGCCACCTGATGGCCGACACCGACCCGCTGGAGTACAAGCAGCGCAAGCACCCCGACCTCGACGTCACCACCCACGGCCTCACCCTGTGGGACCTGGAGCGCGAGTTCGCGGTCGGCGGCTTCGGCGGCCAGAAGATGATGAAGCTCCGCGACATCCTCGGCCTGCTGCGCAACACCTACTGCCGCACCGTCGGCATCGAGTACATGCACATCCAGGACCCGACGCAGCGCAAGTGGCTGCAGGAGCGCCTGGAGAAGCCGTACGCGAAGCCCGAGCGCGAGGAGCAGCTGCGGATCCTCCGCCGCCTGAACTCCGCCGAGGCCTTCGAGACCTTCCTCCAGACCAAGTACGTCGGCCAGAAGCGCTTCTCGCTGGAGGGCGGTGAGTCGCTGATCGCCCTGCTGGACGCGACCATCGACTCCGCCGCCGAGCACCGCCTCGACGAGGCCGTCATCGGCATGGCCCACCGCGGCCGCCTGAACGTGCTGGCCAACATCGTCGGCAAGCCGTACGGCAAGATCTTCGGCGAGTTCGAGGGCAACCTCGACCCGAAGTCGATGCACGGTTCCGGCGACGTCAAGTACCACCTGGGCGCCGAGGGCACCTTCACCGGCCTGGACGGGGAGACCATCAAGGTCTCGCTGGCCGCCAACCCCTCCCACCTGGAGGCCGTGGACCCGGTCGTCGAGGGCATCGCCCGCGCCAAGCAGGACATCCTGGACCAGGGCGGCACGACCTTCCCGGTGCTGCCGATCCAGATCCACGGTGACGCGGCCTTCGCCGGCCAGGGCGTCGTCGCGGAGACCCTGAACATGTCGCAGCTGCGCGGCTACCGCACCGGCGGCACCGTGCACGTCGTGGTGAACAACCAGGTCGGCTTCACCGCCGCCCCGGCCTCCAGCCGCTCCTCGATGTACTGCACCGACGTGGCCCGCATGATCGAGGCCCCGATCTTCCACGTGAACGGCGACGACCCGGAGGCCGTGGTCCGCGTCGCGCGGCTCGCCTTCGAGTTCCGCCAGGCGTTCCACAAGGACGTCGTGATCGACCTCATCTGCTACCGCCGCCGCGGTCACAACGAGGCCGACAACCCGTCGTTCACCCAGCCGCTGATGTACGACCTGATCGACAAGAAGCGCTCGGTGCGCAAGCTGTACACCGAGGGCCTGATCGGTCGCGGCGACATCACCATGGAAGAGGCGGAGCAGGCGCTCCAGGACTTCCAGGGCCAGCTGGAGAAGGTCTTCGCCGAGGTCCGCGACGCGGCCCAGGCGCCGGCCGGCGCCACCGCGGGCAAGCCGGTCGCCGACTTCCCGGTCTCCATCCAGACCGGCATCTCCCAGGAGATGGTCAAGCGGATCGCCGCCTCCCAGGTCAACCTGCCGGACTGGCTGACCGTCCACCCGCGTCTGCTGCCGCAGCTGCAGCGCCGCGCCGCCTCGGTCGAGGACAACACCATCGACTGGGCGATGGGCGAGACCCTCGCCATCGGCTCGCTGCTCATGGAGGGCCACCCGGTCCGCCTGGCCGGCCAGGACAGCCGCCGCGGCACCTTCGGCCAGCGGCACGCCGTCCTGATCGACCGCAAGACCGGCGAGGACTACACCCCGCTCCAGTACCTCACCGAGGACCAGGCCCGCTACACCGTCTACGACAGCCTGCTGTCGGAGTACGCGGCCATGGGCTTCGAGTACGGCTACTCGCTGACCCGCCCGAACTCGCTGGTCATGTGGGAGGCGCAGTTCGGCGACTTCGTCAACGGCGCGCAGACCATGGTGGACGAGTACATCGCCTCCGCCGAGCAGAAGTGGGGCCAGCACTCCGGCGTCACCCTGCTGCTGCCGCACGGCTACGAGGGCCAGGGACCGGACCACTCGTCCGCCCGCCCGGAGCGCTTCCTCCAGCTGTGCGCGCAGAACAACATGACGGTCGCGATGCCGACCCTGCCGTCGAACTACTTCCACCTGCTCCGCTGGCAGGCGCACAACCCGCACCACAAGCCGCTGGTCGTCTTCACCCCGAAGTCGATGCTGCGTCTGAAGGCCGCGGCCAGTTCGACCGAGGAGTTCCTGTCCGGCTCGTTCCGCCCGGTCATCGGCGACACCACCGTCGACCCGGCGCAGGTCCGCAAGGTGGTCATCACCGCCGGCAAGTTCTACTACGACCTGGAGGCGGCCCGCACCGAGCGCGGCGTCACCGACACCGCGATCGTCCGGGTCGAGCGCCTCTACCCGCTGCCGGTGGCCGAGCTCCAGGAGGAGCTGGCCCGCTACGGCGACGACGTCCAGTTCGTCTGGGCGCAGGAGGAGCCGGCCAACCAGGGTGCCTGGCCGTTCATCGCGATGAACCTGGTCGACCACCTGCAGGTCGTCATCGGCCGCAGCGGCGGCGACGCCCGTCTGCGCCGGGTCGCCCGCGGGGCGGCCTCGTCCCCGGCCGTCGGCTCGGCCAAGCGGCACGCCGCCGAGCAGCAGGCGCTGATCGAGGAGGTCTTCGCGCTCTGACGCGCTGAAGCCCGGCACCGCCGGGGCCCCGCCGACCGGGCCCCGCACCGCTGACGCCCGTGGCCCCCGCACTCCCGTCCAGGGAGTACGGGGGCCACGGGCGTTCCGTCCTGCGGGCGTTCTGTCGTGCCCCGGCAAAGGTCGCAGCTCTGCAACCAAACCCGGACCGCTCTGCACGGCTTCCTGACGGATCGATAGGTTATGCCTCGCCCGCCCGACGCCCGTCATCGCGCCGCGGCCCGGCCGAACGACCTCACCGCTCTCCCAGGGGGACCACCACATGACCGCCGACACGCCACGGGAACCCGGCAAGCTGCCTCCGGTCTTCCAGCCGCTCCTGCCGGACGACCCCCGGGAGGTCGGCGGCTACCGGCTGTTCGCCCGGCTCGGCGCCGGCGGCATGGGCCGGGTCTACCTCTCGTACACGCCGGGCGGGCGCCCGGTCGCGCTCAAGGTGGTCCGCCCGGAGTTCGCCGAGGACGGCGAGTTCCGCCGCCGGTTCGCCCAGGAGGTCAGCAACGCCCAGCGCATCCACGGGCTGTACACCGCGCAGGTGATCGACTCCGGCGGTCTGGACTCGGACTCCCCGTGGCTGGTCACCGCGTACGTTCCCGGCCCGTCCCTCCAGCAGGTGGTGCGGGAGAACGGCGCGCTGCCCGTCCGCACCGTGCTGCTGCTGATGGGCGGCATCGCCGAGGCGCTGCAGGCGATCCACAGCGTCGAGGTGGTCCACCGCGACCTCAAGCCCGCCAACGTGCTGGTCGCCGGGGACGGCCCGCGGGTGATCGACTTCGGCATCGCCCGGGCCGCCGACGCCACCGCGCTGACCGGCACCGGCTACCGGATCGGCTCCCCCGCCTTCATGGCCCCCGAGCAGGCCCAGGGCCGCGCGATCACCCCGGCCACCGACGTGTTCGCGCTCGGCGCCCTGGCCGCGTACGTGGCCGGCGGCACCGCGCCGTTCGGCGACGGCCCGGACACGGCGGTGCTCTACCGGGTGGTGCACGAGGAGCCGGACCTGACGGC
>NZ_JAFLNG010000480.1 GCF_017427025.1 Streptomyces sp. FH025 | reverse complement strand
ACTGACCATCATGGAGCCCCCGTCCACGGTCGGCGCCCAGCCCGGCGGGGCGCTCGCGCGCCTCCCGCTCCAGTTCAACCCGGCGACGCTGGTGCTGCGCAAGACCACCGAGTGGCGGCGCACGCCGTCCCGGATGGCGGGCCAGTCCGCGCTGCCCGAGTTCGTCGGCAGCGGCCCGCGTTCGCTCTCGCTCGACGTGTTCCTGGACTCGACCGCGACGCACGACAACTCGGTGGAACGGGCGGTGGAGCAGCTGATGACGGCGTGCGTGCCCACCCCGGCCAGCCTGGCGCGCAAGACGCCGGCCAGCCCGTGGATCCGGCTGGACTGGGGCACCCTGACGACGACCTCCTTCAACGGGGTGCTGACCGGCCTCTCGGTCACGTACACGCTCTTCGACGTCGACGGCAATCCGCTGCGCGCGGTCTGCTCGCTCACCATCGACGAGGCCAGCGTCGACCCGGCCGGCCAGAACCCGACCTCCGGTTCGCCGGAGGCCCGCAGCACCCACCGGGTGATCGCGGGCGACAGCCTGCCGCTGCTCGCCTGGCGCGCCTACGGGGACGCGACGGCCTGGCGCACCATCGCGGAGGCCAACGACCTGGACGACCCGATGTCCCTGGTCCCCGGTGCGGAGCTGATCGTGCCGGGAGTCGACGAACTCACCCAGGGCGGGCGCCGATGACCACCCCCGAGGCCCGGGGCGGCCGCTCCTTCGCCGCGGATCCCGTCGTCGAGGCGCCGGGCCCGCTGCCGCCCATCTGGGCGACCCAACTGGTCTCCTGCGACATCGAGGAGAGCGTCGGCCTGCCCGACACCGCGGTGCTCTCCTTCCGGGACGCCGACCACACCTTCCTCTCCGCGACCGGGATCACCATCGGGACCAAGCTGCGGGTGTCCGTGGTCACCGTGCAGGGGAACACCCGGGTGCGGCTGTTCACCGGCGAGGTGACGGCGCTGGAACTGGAGGTGGACACCACGGGCTCGTACACCGTGGTGCGGGCGTCCGCGGTCACCCACCGGCTGATGCGCGGGCGCCGGGTGAAGGCCTTCCGGAACATGACGACCGCCGACATCGTCCGCGAGGTCGCCTCGGGCGCGGGCCTGGACTGCGGCCGGGTCGACTCCTTCCCGGTCGTCCACCAGCAGCTCTCCCAGGCGAACGTCCCGGACTGGGAGTTCCTCCAGTTCCTGGCGCAGGAGAGCGGCGCGCACCTGCGCGTCGACGACGACGGGCGGCTGGAGTTCATCCGGCCCGATCCCGCGTCCGGGGCGCCGGCCCCCTCCACCCCCGCGCCGCAGAACCCGATGGTCCTGGAGTACGGCCGCAACCTGCTGGAGCTGCGCGGCGTGCTGACCGGCGTGGCCGGCGCGGACACCGTCGAGGCGCGCGGCTGGAACGTCACCACCAAGAGCGCCCTGGTCGCCACCGAGCCGTCGGTGACCTCCCTGACGGTGCAGCCGGGGATGAGCCCCGCGGAGGTCACGTCCGCGTTCCCCGGCCCGGCCCGGGTGACCGTCGCCGACACCCCGTACCGCACGCAGGCGGAGACGACGGCCGCGGCCCGGTCGCTGGCCGCTTCGGTGGCCGCCGGCTTCGGTGAGCTGGAGGCGGTCGTCGAGGGCAACCCGCGGCTGCGGGCGGGCAGCGCGGTCGCCCTGGGCAACGTCGGTGCCGCCTTCTCCGGCCGCTACACCGTCACCGGGGTGCGCCACCTACTCGAACCGTTCCGCGGCTACCGCAGCACCGTGGTGGTCAGCGCGGCGACCGACCGCTCGCTGGCCGGGCTGGTCACCGGGGGCAACGCGCCGCCGCGCGGGCCGCGGATGCCGGGCCTGGCCGTCGCCGTCGTCACCGACGTCCGGGAGCCGGGCGACGGGCAGCGCGGCTGGGTGCGGCTGAAGTTCCCCTGGCTGGACGACAGTTACGTCTCCGACTGGGTGCGCACCGTGCAGTGGGGAGGCCAGGGGGGCGGCGGCGTGGTCAGCCCCGAGGTCAACGACGAGGTGCTGGTCGGGTTCGAGCAGGGCGACCTGGACAGCCCCTACGTGCTGGGCGGCCTCTACAACGGCGTGGACCGGCCCTCGCCGCACGACGTGCCGCTGGTCGACGCGGCCGCCGGCAAGGTCAACCGCCGATCCGTGGTGTCCCGTTCGGGCCACCGGCTGGAGCTGCTGGACGTGCCGGGCGGCCGCTCCGGAGTCCGACTGGCCAGCGGGGACGGGAAGTTGGAGGTCAGCCTGGACCAGCAGCGCGGCGAGATCGTGCTGACCGTCCACGGCCTGGGCGGAGCGGCCGGCAGCACGGTGCGGCTCTCCTCCTCCGGCATCACCCTCGACGCGGGCACCGGGGAGGTGAACGTACGCGGCGGATCGGTGACCGTCCAGGGCGCGACGGCGGTCACCGTGGAAGGCGGAGCCGAGGCGGTGCTCAAGGCCGCACTGGTGCGGATCAACTGACGAAGCGTCAATCATTTAGCAGTAGAAGAGTTTTGGGCAGTAGAGGAGTGCCCTCGAACGGAAGGGCGCCATCGGAATGGAGACCACACATGCCCCCCGCAGCCAGGACCGGCGACATGACCGATCACGGCGGCACCATCACCACCCCGCCGCCGGGCGCCCTCAAGGTGGAGACCGTGCTGATCGGCGGTCGGCCCGCCGCGGTGGCCGGCAGTGTGCACGCCTGCGTCCCGCACGTCGAACTCGGCCCCGCCAACCTCATCGAGCCCTCCCTGGGCGGGGTGACCGGGGGAGTGGTCCTGATCGGCGGGCTGCCCGCGGCCCGCATGGGGGACAAGACGACCTGCGGCGCCACCATCGTCCTCGGCGCGTTCAACGTGCTGATCGGAGGCGTCGCATGACAGCGAGCTTCATCGGCCGCGGCTGGGCCTTCCCGCTGCGGGTGAACGCCACCGGCGGCATCGGCATGGTCGACCGGGACCGGGAGATCGCGGAGGCCATCCGGCTCATCCTCGGCACCGCCCCCGGCGAGCGGCCGATGCGCCCCGAGTTCGGCTGCGGCATCCACGAGTACGTCTTCGCCCCGGGCGACAGCGCCACCGCCGGGCGGATCGCGCGCGAGGTGCGCATCGCGCTGGAACGCTGGGAGCCGCGGATCGAGGTCGACGACGTGGTGATCGCCTTCGACGGCGTCGACGAGGGCACGCTCTACATCGACGTCCACTACACCGTGCGCGCCACCAACGACCGCCGCAACCTCGTCTTCCCCTTCTACACCATCCCGGAACACCCGGACCCGGACCGGGCGGCCGCGGCGGACGGAGGCGTGAACTGATGGCGCTGCCCTCCCCGAACCTGGACGACCGCCGCTTCCAGCAACTCGTCGACGAGGCCAAGCGGTACGTCCAGCAACGCGCACCGGAATGGACCGACCACAACGTCTCCGACCCGGGCGTCACCCTCATCGAGACCTTCGCCTACCTGGTGGACCAGCTGCTCTACCGGCTCAACCGGGTACCGGAGAAGAACTACGTCGCCTTCCTCGACCTGCTGGGCATCCGCCTCTTCCCGCCCGCCGCGGCCCGGGCCGAGGTCGACTTCTGGCTCTCCGCCCCGCAGCCCGAGCCGGTCCTGCTGCGCGCCGGCACCGAGGTCTCCACGCTGCGCACCGAGACCGACGACGCGGTGGTCTTCTCCACCGCCGAGGACCTCCCGATCATCCCCAGCTCGCTGGACCGGCTGGTCACCGTCTCCGCCTCCGGGGAGCAGGCCGACCGCACGAACCGGCTGGCGGACGGGGCGGACGTGCCGTGCTTCCAGCCCCGCCCGGTGGCCGGGGACGCCATGCTCTTCGCGCTGCCGGC
Organism: Streptomyces sp. FH025; assembly: GCF_017427025.1. GTDB lineage: Bacteria > Actinomycetota > Actinomycetes > Streptomycetales > Streptomycetaceae > Kitasatospora. Next base: position 2,159 of record NZ_JAFLNG010000480.1, on the reverse strand, counting down.
CGTGGTGCCCCGGTGCATCCTGGTCGTCCGGCTGGACAGCCGGGTGGAGGGTGTCGGCGTCGACCCGCGCCAGCCGCCGCTGGCCTGGGAGGTGTGGGACGGCGCCCGCTGGATCGCCTGCGAGACCGGCGGTGACACGACCGGCGGCCTCAACCGGCCCGGCGAGGTGGTGGTGTTCGTGCCCGCCGGACACGCCGCCTCGGTGGTCGCCGGCCGGCGTGCCGGCTGGCTGCGGTGCCGGGTCACCGAGCCGCAGCCGGGCCAGCCGTTCTACTCCGAGTCACCCACCATCCGCCGGGCCGAGGTGTTCACCATCGGCGGCACCGCGACCGTCGTCCACGCGCAGACCGTCACCGACGCGTCCCTCGGCTCCTCGGAGGGTGTCGCGGGCCAGCGTTTCCGGCTCGCCAGGCCGCCGGTCCTGCTCGACGGCGAGCCCCCGGTCGTCGAGGTCGCGGCCGGCGAGGGGTGGGAACGGTGGACGGTCGTCGAGCACTTCGGAGACTCCGCGCCCGCCGACCGGCACGTCGTCCTCGACGCCACCACCGGCGAGTTCCTCTTCCCGCCCGCCGTCCGGGAACCCGACGGCACCCTGCGCTCCTTCGGCGCGGTGCCGCCCAAGGGCGCGCGGCTGCGCGTCCCGCACTACCGCACCGGCGGCGGGATCGCGGGCAACGTCGCCCGCGGCACCATCACGGTGCTGCGCAGCTCCGTCCCGTACATCGCCCGGGTGGACAACCGCGAGGCGGCCCGGGGCGGGGTCGACGGCGAGACCGTCGAGAACGCCAAGGCGCGCGCCCCGCACCAGCTGCGGTTGCAGGAACGCGCCGTCACCGCCGGGGACTTCGAGCTGATCGCCCGGCAGGCCGCGCCGTCCGCCGCCCGGATCAGCTGCGTGCCCGCCGGCGGCGCGGAGGCGGGGGCGGTACGGGTCCTGGTCGTCCCCGACGCGGTCGCGGACGACGGCGACCGGCTGCGGTTCGAGCAACTGATCCCCGACGAGCAGGTGCTCGCCGCCGTGGCGACGGCCCTCGACGAACGGCGGCTGATCGGCACCCGGATCCTCGTACAGCCCCCCGCCTATCAGGGCGTGACGGTGGTCGCCCGGCTCACCACCCGCTCCGCCGACCCCGACCGGGTCCGCGAGGCGGTGCTCGCCGAGCTGTACCGCTACCTCAACCCGCTGCGCGGCGGCGCCGACACCTCCGGCTGGCCGTTCGGCCGGGCGGTGCAGTACGGGGAGGTGTTCGCGGTGCTCCAGCGGGTCGCCGACGTCGCGGGCGTCGAGGAGCTGCGGCTGTTCCCTGCCGACCCGATCACCGGGCGCCGGGGCGCACCCGCCGAGCGGGTCGAGGTGCCGCCGGACGCCCTGGTCTTCTCCCACCAGCACCAGGTCGTGGTCACCGCGGACGGGGAGGTGGGCGCATGACACGCGCCGCGATCCCCGGACTGCCGAGTCCGCACCCGATCGGCGAGCTGCTTCCCGCGCTCTTCGCCGACGACGACCTCGCCCAGCGGTTCACGGCCGGCCTGGACACCGTCCTCGCCCCGGTCTTCGCCACCCTGGACGGCCTGCCCGCGTACTTCCAACCCCGCCTGGCGCCGGCCGACTTCCTCGACTGGCTGGCGTCCTGGGTCGCGGTGGAGGTCGACCCGGCCTGGCCGGTGGAGGTGCGCCGCGCGGTGGTCGAGCGCGCGGTGGAGCTGCACCGGTGGCGCGGCACCCGGCGCGGACTCGCCGAGCGGCTGCGGCTGGTGCTGGGCGCCGGTGCCGAGATCGTGGACGGCGGCGGCGCCTCCTGGTCCGCCGCCCCCGGCGTTCCTGGCGTCGCCCCGCCGCCCGCGCCGAGCGGTGAGGTGCTGATCCGGGTCTGGCCGCTGCGCGGTGCGGCGCTGGACGAGGACCAGGTGCAGGCCGTCGTCAGGGCGGGTTGCCCGGTCCACCTGACCTGCCGGGTGGAGATCCTGCCCGGCCCACCCGGGCGAGCGGAGGACTGACGGATGCGGGTGTGCCCTGACTGCGGAACCGTCAACGGGGAGGGGGACGACTTCTGCGGCAACTGCGGCGCCTACCTCGGCTGGTCGCGCGGCGCCGCCGCGCCGGTCGTCGAGCCCGCGGCTGCGCCTGCGGCTGCTGATCATGATCCTGAGCCTGGGCC
>NZ_JAFLNG010000048.1 GCF_017427025.1 Streptomyces sp. FH025 | reverse complement strand
CCAGCGCACCAGGTCGCCGGTGCGGTACATCCTCGCGCCCGCCGGACCGTACGGGTCGGCCACGAACCGCCCGGCGGTCAGACCCGGCCGGTTCAGGTAGCCCCGGGCCAGGCCCGGGCCCGCGATGTACAGCTCGCCCGGCACACCGGCCGGCAGCGGCCGCAGGGCGCCGTCGAGCACGTACAGCCGCGCGTTGGTCACCGGCCCGCCGATGACCGGGCGCGGGCTCGACCCCATCGACGCGACCACCGAGTTGACGGTGCACTCGGACGGTCCGTAGAAGTTGCGGCAGGACACCCCGTCGGCCGCCCGCAGGTCCGCCCACAACCGCTCCGGGACGGCCTCGCCGCCCGCCGCGACCAGCGCCGGGCGCCGGTGCGGATCGCTCAGCAGTCCATGGGCGACCAGCACCTGGAGGTAGGACGGAGTGGCCTCGATGAAGTCCAGCCCACGGCGCGCGGCGTGGTCGACGAACGCCTCCGGGTCGGTCCAGGTCGCGTGGTCCAGGACGTGCAGCTCGTGCCCCGCGAACAGGGCGAGCAGCTGGTTCCACGACGCGTCGAACGACACCGACGTGGTCAGGGCGATCCGCAGCCGCCGTCCGTCGGCCACCGGCGGGAGGTGCACCTGCCGGAGGTCGGTGAGCAGGTTGAGCAGGCCGCCGTGGGTCGGCAGCACGCCCTTGGGCCGACCGGTGGAGCCGGAGGTGTAGATGACGTACGCCGGGTGGCTCGGATCGACGACCACCGTCGGGTCGGCCGCCGGGCAGGCCGCCACCAGGGCGGCCGACTCCGGGGCGTCGAGCACCAGCCGGTCGACCGGACCGCCGTCGGGCAGACGGTCCACGCTGCCGGAGTCGGTCACCACCAGGGTCGGCCGGGCGTCGTCGAGCAGGTAGGCGATCCGGGCGGCCGGGTACTCGGGGTCGACCGGGACGTACGCCGCGCCGGTCTTCAGCACCGCGAGGATCGCCACCACCAGCTCCGCCGAGCGCGGAAGCGCCACCGCCACCAGCCGCTCCGGCCCCGCGCCCCGGGCGATCAGGGCGTGCGCCAGCCGGTTCGCCCGCGCGTCCAGCTCCGCGTACGTCAGCGAGACGTCGCCGCACACCAGCGCGACGAGGTCCGGAGTCGCCCGGACGTGCTCCCGGAACAGCTCCGGCAGGCTCGTGGCCGGAGCCGCCGCCACCTGCCCGGTGCCGAGGGCCGTCAGCTCGCGCTGCTCCTCGGCCGTGAGCAGGTCGATCCGGCCCACCGCCTCGTCGGGGTCGCAGTCCGCGACGGCGTCGAGCAGGGCGAGCAGCCTCTGCCGGTGCGCGGCGAGGTCGTCGTCGCCGTACGCCTCGGGCGCGCCGTGCAGCCTGAGGAGCGGGGGGTTGCCGTCGCGGTAGTCGAACACCCAGACGGCGAGGTCGGTGGTCGACCCGGACACGAAGTGGTGCACGGAGGCGGGGTGCCCGGCGAAGGTGGGCCTGGCGTTGAAGGCCATGATGTTGACGATCAGTGGGAACGCCGTGCCGATGCTGCCGGGCGCGCCGAGGTCCCGCAGCAGGTCCTCACTGCGGTAGCGCTCGTGCGCGACGGCCGCCTCGACCTCCCGTGCGACCTGGGAGACGAGGTCGCGCCACGGCGTGTCCGGTCGCACGGTCAACCGCAGCGGCACCACGTTGGACATCGTGCCGGGCACTGACATCAGGTCGCGGTCGGAGCCCCGACGGGCGGTGACGGGGAGGGCGAGCACCACGTCCTGGGATCCGCTCAGCCGGTGGGCGTAGAGCGCCGCCGCCGCGATCACCAGGCGGGACCAGCGGACACCGGTCCTGCCCGCCGCCGCCCGCAGCGCCTCCGGGCTCCGCAGTTCCCGCTCCTCGGCCAGACGCAGGGCGCGGTGCGGATCGGTGGCGGAGGTGTCGGTGAGCCGGGTCGGGGCGGGCAGGTCGGCGAAGCGCTCGGTCCAGTAGGAGCGGTCGGCGGTGAAGTGGGCGGACGAGCGGTAGGCGGCGTCGCTGTCGACCAGGTCCCGTAGCGAGCCGAACGGGCAGGGCGGCACGGCGCCGCCCTCGGCCAGCGCCGAGTACACCTCGCCGACCCGCTGGCGGACCATGGAGCTGCTGATCGCGTCCAGCACCACGTGGTGGTAGTTCAGGTACCAGAGGAACTCGGTCGGCGACAGCTTGACCAGCGCGTGCCCGAACAGCGGGTCGCGCGCGAGGTCCAGCGGGCGCATCAGGTCCCGTTCCATCCACTCCATGGCCGCCGCACGGGGTGCGGGCTCCCCGCTGAGGTCCAGGTGTGCCGGTGCCCAGTCCCAGGTCTCGCGGAGGATCTGGCGCGGGCCCTCGCCGTCGTCGACGAAGGTCACGTGCAGGGCGTCGACCTCGTCGACCACCCGGCGCAGCGCGGTCTCGAAGAGCTCCGGATCGACCGGCCCGTGGATCTCCAGGCACTCACCGACGCGGTAGCCGGGGATCGGTGTACGGGAGCGCTGCTCGGCGAGCCAGATCTCCCGCTGGGCCGCGGTCAGGGGAAGGACGTCGCCGTCGCGACGGGACATGGGGGTACCTCCGGAAGTGTGGGCGGGCAGGCGCGCAGGACGCGCCGGGCCACGCCGACCGCGGTGGCGTCACGCGGTCGGCGGGCGGGGCGGCTTTCTGCGGTCAGGCGGCGATTTCGCCGGCCTGGAGCTGCCAGAGGGATGCGTAGAGTCCGTGCCGGGCGAGGAGTTCGTCGTGGGTGCCCTGTTCGGCGACGATGCCGCCCTTGTCCATGACGTAGATCCGGTCGGCGTGGCGGACGGTGGAGAGCCGGTGGGCGATGATGACCATCGTCCGGTCGGCCGCGAAGCCGCGGAGCGTGCGCTGGATGGCGGCCTCCGTCTCGTTGTCCACGGCGGAGGTGGCCTCGTCGAGGATGACGACCGGCGCGTCCTTGAGGATCGCCCGCGCCAGGGCGATCCGCTGCCGCTGGCCGCCCGAGAGCGCGGCGCCGCGTTCGCCGATCACCGTGTCGTAACCGTCCGGCAGCGCCGAGACGAAGGTGTGCGCCTCGGCCATCGTGGCCGCCGAGACCACGGCCTCGTCCGAGGCCCCGAAGCTGCCGTAGCGGATGTTGTCGGCGATGCTGCCGTCGAAGAGGAACGGGTCCTGGGCGACGAACCCGATCGCGTGGCGCAGATCGTGCCGGGGCAGGTCGCGCACGTCCCGCCCGTCGAGCAGCACGCTGCCGGATCCCGCGTCCTGGAACCGCATCAACAGCTTGGCGACCGTCGTCTTGCCGGAGCCGGTGGCGCCGACGAGGGCGGTGACCTGCCCGGCGGGGATGGTCAGCGAGAGGTCGTCGAGCGCCGGCGGCCGATCCGGGTAGGCGAAGGTCACCCGGTCGAGGACGATCTCGCCCTTCACCGCCTCGACGTCGAGCGGTCCTCCGGCGCCCTCGGTCTCGACGGGCAGGGCCCGCAGTCGCCGGACCCTGTCGTAGGCGGCGAGGGTGCGCTGGTACTGGTCGACGATGCCGCCGAGCCGGTTCATCCGGAACAGCACCATCTGGGGCAGACCGATCAGCGGGCTGAACACTTCGAAGCGCAGCGTGCCGTTGAGCACCGAGCGGCCGCCGACCAGCAGGGTTCCGGCCATGGAGGCGGTCGTGCAGGCCCGGACGGTCTCGGCGTGGCGGATCGTGCTCCGGGCGGTCTGCTGGTTGCTCTCCTGGACCGCCTCGCTCAAGCCGTCGATGCGTTCGGCCTCGTAGTCCTCGGTGCAGAAGCTCTTGACGGTGGCACCGGCCTCCAGCGTGTTGACCAGCTGGCTGTGCAGCCTGGCCCGGTTCTCGCCGGAGACGGCGTAGTCGGCCGCGACCTTGTCCTGGTAGTGGAGCGACAGCCAGGCGATGACGGGGATGGGCAGGAAGGCGATCCAGGCGATCTGCGGCGCCATCAGCAGGAACACCGGTACCAGGATGGCCAGGCTGGTCCCCAGGTGCAGCACGTCGTTGGCCGAGGTGGCGAAGAACGTGCCCAACTGACCGACGTCCTCGGTGAGCGCACCGGCGACCCGGCTGGTCCGCTCGCCCTCCAGGTGCCGCAGTTCGAGGTGCTGCACGTGGGTGTACGTCCGGCTGCGCCAGTCGTGCTCGATGTCCTGGCCGAGCCTGCGCCACTGGAGGTTCGAGGCGTACGACAGGCCGGCCACGGCGGCGCAGGCGGCCGCCACCAGCCCGGCCAGTCCCCACAGTTGGGCGGACGCGGTGGTCAGGCCGAGGCTGACGAGCGGTGCGGCCTCGCCCTTGATGAGCACCAGTCCCGTCCAGCCGAGGAAGGTGCCCAGTGCCATCTCCGAGACCTGGCAGGCCACCGAGAGCGCGGTGGCGCGGTGGAGCCGCTTCCGGTGCGGTCCGACGATCTCCAGCAGGGGGTGGCGTGCGGCTCCGGTCCCGGACAGGTCCCGGGTCGTCCCGGCCGTCCTGCGCCAGGCCTTCCGGACGACGGCCGCGGTCGCGGCCGCGACCCCGCCGAGTGCCACCAGCTGCCTGCTCAGCGCCGACCCGCGGATCAGTGCGATGCCGGCCGCCACCCCGCTGCCCACGGCGAGGACGGGGCTCAGGACGGGAGCGCGGTCCGGCGGCGTCCCCGGTCCGGCGGTGGGCCGGGCCGCCGCCGGAGGTCCGGTCCTGACCGGACCCGCCGCGACCCGGGCCACCGCCCCGCGCATGATCCGGCCGACATCCGCGGCACGCAGCTGCGGTTCGTGCCGGACGAGGACCCCACCGGTGATCGGGTTCGCCTGCGCCTCGGTGATCCCGGGGACGCGGCGCAGGGCCGCGGCGAGGACTTCGGCCGTGCGTGGCCGTCCGAGAACCAGCTTGACGTCCCAGCGCTGGCGGCCCGGAATGACCGAGCGCGGGCTCGCGTCCAGATCCACGGAGCGGATTCCGGCTGCGGCACCCAGCAGAGATGGCATGTGTACGATCACCTGTTTGCGGAGGTCACGGGTGATCCGTCATCGGGCACGACGGAGCACTGCGACGGAGTGGGAATTCTGAAGGGGCGGGCCATGCGGCCGGAACGCCCACGGCCGACCACCGCGTGGACACAGGTCGCGAGCTCGGTCGCGGTGTGCGTCCAGGCGGCGGGTCAGGGCGTGCCGGTGCGTCAGTTCGACTTTCCGGCACCGGCGGTCGCACGGATCTTCGGGGCCCTCGCCTCGGCCTCGCCCAGGTCGGTCGCCTCGGTCCTCTCCTCGATCGGGGCCACGTTCTCGGCGGCGCGCTGGCCGTCGCCGGAGACGGCCTGCGCCGCCACCATGTCGGCGGCCACCTCGGCCGCGAGGTCGTGGATGTTCTCGCTGGCCTCGTGCGCGGCCTTCTTCACCTCCATGACGAGGCCGACGGACGTCTTGACGACGCCGCGCACCAGTGGCTTGAGGAGGCGCTTGGCCAGTGGCGCGACGACGAGACCGATCAGGAACGGCGGAACTACGGGCGGCATGGTGTTCCAACCTCTCTACGCAGACGGATGACAGGGGACCCCGGGCGCTTCGGACTCCGGAGCGCGCACAGCAGGACGGACGGAAACACCCCTCTCGCGGGACGACCGGCTCCGTCGCGGATTTCCCGCCGAACCGAATTCCTCGCCGATGGGTCCACCGCCCGATCTTCCGTCACCGTAGTCGAGTCGAGCTTGCCAAAACCAACCATTCCCAAAGGGATTCACTCGTGCGAGTGCATTCCGGACCATCAGCCGCAACGAATTACGGTATGCACACCAATTAATTAGGTCGATCGTCACATTTGGCAATCAACGGCGATCGTCGAGTTCCCTCACCACCCGACGGCGCAGGGCGGAGAACGGCAGCGCGCCTCCCCCCAGCACCGCCTCGTGGAAGGCCCGCACGTCGAACCCGACACCCCGGCCGGCCTCGGCCTCCGCCCGCAGCCGGACGAACTCCAGGTAGCCCGCGCGGTAGGAGAGCGCCTGCCCCGGCAGGTCCGTCGAGTACCGCAACAGGTCCGAGGCGATCTGCCCGTCCTCCTCGGTGGAGTTGGCGCGCATGAAGTCCCGCGCCTGCGCCAGGTCCATCGTCCCGAGGTTGAGCCCGGTGTCGACGACGAGCCGCTGCGCGGTGAACCGCTCCTGGGCGAGGCGCCCGTACGCGTCCCAGGGGTCCTCGTAGAGGCCCATCTCCCAGCCGAGCCCCGCCGCGTACTCGGCCCAGCCCTCGTTGAACGCGCCGAAGTCCGCCGCCTCGCGGCGCAACCGCGGCAGGGACGCGTTCTCCGCCTGCCGGGCGAGGTGGAAGTGGTGCCCGGGCGCCAGCTCGTGGTAGATCAGGGAGGCCGAGCCGATCAGGGAGCGCCGGTCCAGGTCCGAGCCGTTGTAGCGGTAGCGCCCGACCGCGCCGGCCGCGGTCGGAGCCTCGTAGTACCCGAAGGTCATCCCCGGCTCCAGCGCCGGGTCCAACCGGGCCAGCCCGTACGGTGCGGCCGGCAGGGTGGCGAACCACCGCGGCAGCAGCGGAGCCAGCCGGTCGAGGTGGCCGCGGAAGCGGGCCTCGACCTCCTCGGGCGTCCGGGCGTACAACCGGGGCTCGGTCCGGAGCCGTTCGTGGAACTCGGCCTCGGGCCCGTGGAAGCCGAGGGCCGCGCGCACCTCCCGCATCCGCTCGGCGAGTTCGCGGCACTGGTCGAGGCCCAGCTCGTGCAGCCGCTCGGGTTCCGTGTCGCCCCCGGTATGGGTCCGGACGAAGTCCCGGTACGCCTCCTCGCCGCCCTCGTAGCGCGCCCACCCGACGTCCTGCGGCGCCTCTCCCGGATACGCCGGGTCGTCGACGCACCCGAGCAGCCGGTCGAAGGACGGTGCCAATTCGCTCTCCACCAGTCTCCGCACACCGTCCCGCAGGCGTCCGCGTTCGGCCGGCCCCAACCCACCGAGCCGGTCGTCCGCCACCGTGACCCGGCGCACGGCGGAGGAGCGCAGGCCCTCGACGGTGGCCCGCACTCCGGCCAGGGCCGGTGCCGGCACCCGGAAACCGCGCGAGGCCTGTCCGACCACCTTGTCACCGATCGAGCCGACCACTCGCGCGAGCTCGCGCACCAGTTCCACATAGCGTTCGCTGTCGGCCCGTTCGGCGAAACGGAAGGGGCGAAGGACCGCGTCGACATACAGCGACAGCGGGAAGAGCCGGTACGGCGTGGCGGCGGGCGTCAGCCAGTACCACCGGTGGGCCCGCAGCTCCTGTTCCGCCAGCGCCACGAGGACGGCCGCGGTGTCGGCATCCGCACCGGACAGCTCCGTGTCGTCGAGCGCCCGGACCCGGGACAGCACACCCGCCGCGAACCGCTCCCGCTCCTCGGCCTCGGCGAGCGACGCCCCCGGCAGCGTGTCGACCGGGAGCCCCTGACGGACCCGCAGCAGCGGCTCCCGCTCCACCAGGAACTCCCAGTAGCGGTCCGCCAGGTGACCGACCTCGCGACCCGGTTCGTTCGTCGTCATGTCGACACAGTGTGGCGATGACGGACGGCCAGGCCACCCGGCCGGCGACGTACGGACCACAACACCCCCCGAAAGAGTGAATCAGGATCACCGCCACCGCCCTCCCGCGCCCGGCGCCCACCGCTCCCGGCCGGGGCGAGAGGCGGGTCATCCCAATCGAACACACCTTTTCCGCACGCCAGTTGACTCGTCATCGCCCATCCCCGATGACACCATGACGCCATGTTCCGTCGCCCCCTGCCGGTCGCCCTCGCGGCCGCCATGACCGCCGCGGCCGTCGCGCTGAGCGGCTGCGGCGGCGCGGCCAGGTCCTCGACGACCACCCCCCTGGTGGACCGCGGGACCGTCCGGATCGCGGCGGCCAGTGAGACCCCGAGCTTCGACCCGTACTCCACCTTCGGCGCCTCCCAGGCCCGCTACGCCTACGACTCCCTGGTCAACCTCGCCCCCGACGGCACCCTGGTCACCGGTCTGGCCTCCTCCTGGCAGGCCACGGCCACCACCGCCACCTTCGCCCTCCGCCCGGACGTCACCTGCTCCGACGGCACTCCGCTCACCGCCTCGGCGGTGGCCCGAGCGCTCACCCACGCGGGCGACCCGGCCAACCAGCTCGCCGGCGCCCAGACCGTCCTGCCGAACGTGCCGTTCACCGCGAGCGCCGACGACGGGACCGGCACGGTGTCGGCGACCACCGCGGCCCCCTTCCCCTTCCTCACCCGCACCATCGGCCTGCTGCCGATCGTCTGCCCCGCCGGACTCGACCGCCCCCGGTCGCTGGAGCGCACCAGCCAGGGCACCGGCCCCTACGTGCTGACCCGCTACACCCCCGGCGGGCCCTACGAGTTCACCATCCGCGACGGATACTCCTGGGGGCCCGCCGGGGCTACCACCGCGGAGCCCGGCCTCCCCGCACACATCGTCATCTCGGTCGTGCCCCAGGCCTCCACCGCGGCGAACCTGCTGCTCACCGGGGGCATCGAGATCGCCGACGTGAACGGGCCCGACCGCGCCCGGCTCACCGGCCACGGCCTGGCCACCGCCGACGTGGCGACCGTGGTCGGGCTGACCTTCTTCAACCAGCGCCCCGGCCGGGCACTCTCCGACCCGGCGCTGCGCCGCGCCCTGGTCTCCGCCCTGGACCGCCGAGGGCTCGCCAACGTCGCCGTCGGCGGCAGCGGCCGCCCCGCCACCGACTTCGGCGCCCAGGGTGCCGTCTGCCACGCCGACCTCGCCGACGCCAACCTGCCCTCGCGGAACGCCACCGAGGCCCTGCGCGAGGCCGGCTGGACCCGCTCCCCCGGCGGCCCGCTGACCAAGGACGGCCGGGAGCTCCGGCTCCGCCTGATCACCAGCCCCGACCTCGGCCCGACCCTGTCCTCCGTGGCCGAGCTGATGGCCCGGGAGTGGACGGCGCTCGGCGCGGACGTCGAGCTGGTCACCGAGAGCCTGCCCGCCCTCGTCAACGCCATGTACCGGAGCGCCGACTTCGACGTGGTGGTCGGCACCTCGCCGGGCTTCGCCCTGCCGGTCGGCTTCATCCCCTTCTTCTCCGGCCCCACCCCCGCCCAGGGCCTCAACTTCGCGGGCGTGACCAACCCCGAGTACGACGCCCTGGTCGCCCAGGCCCTCCGGGAGCCCGACACGACGGGCTGCGGTACCTGGAACCGGGCCGCCGCCGCGCTCTTCCGCGCGGCCGACGCCCTGCCGATCGCCGACGGCCGGAGCGGCGTGTACGGCTACCGCACCACCTTCGCCACCACCTTCGGCGGCCAGCTCGTCCCCACCAGCATCCGCCTCCACCAGTGACCGGGGGCCCACCGTGTCCGTACCCCAACTGCTGCGGCACCCCTGGACGGTGTTCCTCGGCCGCCGCACCGTCCGGCTGCTGCTCTCCCTCGGGGTCGTGCTCACCGCGTCGTTCGCGATGATCCGTCTCGTCCCCGGCGACCCCGTCCGCGCCGCGCTCGGCGTCGACGCCGCCCCCGCCCTGGTGGCCGCCCGCCGGCACGCCCTCGGGCTGGACGCGCCCTTCCCGTCCCAGTACCGGCACTACCTCGGCGGCCTCCTGCACGGCGACCTCGGCACCTCGCTGACCACCGGGACACCGGTCGCGGAGCTGGTCCGCACCCGGCTGCCGGCCACCCTGGAGATCGCCGGGCTCGCCTTCCTGGTCACCCTCGCCGTTGCCCTGCCCGGCGGCCTGCTCGCGGCCGTCCGCACCCGCGACGGCCGCCGCCCGCGCACCGAGGTGGCATTCACCGCCGTCACCGCCGGCCTGGCCGGGGTGCCGGACTTCGTCCTGGCCGCCGGGCTCACCGCGCTGCTGGCCGTCGGCCTCCAGCTCCTTCCGGTGGCCGGCGCGGCAGGCGTCGAGTCCTTCGTCCTGCCGGTCCTCGCCCTCTCCCTCGCGCCCACCGCCGTCCTGGTGCGCATCGTCCGGGTGGAGGCGCTGAAGGTGCTGGACGAGGACTACATGCGCACCGCCCGGAGCAAACGGTTGTCCCCCGCGCGGTACTACCTGCAGCACGCGGCACCGAACACGGCCACCGCCGCACTCACCGTCGCCGGGAGCCTGCTGCCCGCCCTGATCGCCGGCACCGTACTGGTCGAGAAGGTCTTCGCCTGGCCCGGCATCGGCTCCGCCATGGCGCAGTCCGTGGTCGCCCAGGACTACCCGGTGGTCCAGGCGATGGTGCTGGTGCTGGGTACCACCGTGCTGCTCGCCGGCCTCCTGGTCGACGTGCTGCTGGCCGTGCTCGACCCCCGTTCGGCGATCAGGGAAATGTGACCATGAGCCTTCCACCCGGCCTCCGGCGCTCCCCCATGGCCTGGGCCACCGCCGTCATGCTGGCCTCGCTCGTCGTGCTCGCACTGGTCGGCCCGCTGGTCTGGGGCTCCGCGGCCGACCGTCCGGACCCCTCGGCGGTGCTCCAGGGCCCCACCGCCGCGCACCCGTTCGGTACCGACAACCTCGGCCGGGACGTGCTCGCCCGGGTCCTGACGGCCACCCGGCCCTCCCTGCTGCTCGCGCTCGCGGCCGTCCTGCTCGGCGCGACCGCGGGGATCCTCCTCGGGGCCTCCACCGCCGTGCTCGGCCGACGCGCCCGCCGGCTGACCGCCGGGCTGATCAACCTCCTGCTCGCCTTCCCGGCGCTCCTGGTCGCGATGTTCCTCGCGGTCGTGTTCGGCGCGGGCGCCGTCGGGGCGATGCTGGCCCTCGCGGCCGCGGGCGTCCCCGGATTCGCCCGCCTCACCCAGACCCTCGCCGCCGGCGTGGCGGGCACCGACCACCTGGCCGCGGCGCGGGTCCTCGGCCTGCGCCGCCACCGGCTGCTGTGGCGGCACGTCCTGCCCAACATCGCCGAGCCGCTGCTCCTGAGCACCACCACCGCGGCCGGCACCGCCCTGGTCGCCCTCTCCGGGCTGAGCTTCCTCGGCCTGGGCGTCCAACCGCCCGGCTACGACTGGGGGCAGCTGCTCAACCAGGGACTCGACCGCGTCTACGCCGAGCCCCTGCCCGCACTCGCACCCGGTCTGGCCATCCTCTACGCGGCCCTGACGTTCCAGCTGCTCGGCGAGGTCCTGGCCGGGAGCGCCGCCCGGCGCACCCCGGCGCCGCGCACGCCGGCACCGACGACCGCCCCCAGCGGCCCCGCCGAGGACGGCCTGGTGCTCCAGGTCGAGGACCTCCACGTCGAACTCCCCACTCCTGACGGCGTGATCCGGGCGGTGCGCGGAGTGGGCCTCGCCCTGCGACCGGGCGAGATCGTCGGACTCGTCGGCGAGTCGGGTTCGGGCAAGTCGCTCACCGCACTCGCCATCGCCGATCTGCTCCCGTACAACGCCCGGGTGTCCCGGCGCACCCTGCGCCTGCTCGGGGCCGACCTCGCCGGCCTGACTCCGAAGGAACGGGACCGGCACCTCGCGACGGGCCTGGCGGTGATCTTCCAGAACCCTGCCTCGGCGCTCAACCCGTCCCTGCGGATCGCCACCCAGCTCACCGAGACCGTCCGGGCCCACCGGGGCGCGAGCCGCGCCCAGGCCGCTTCGGAAGCCGCCGACGCGCTGCGCCGGGTCGCACTCGCTCCGGCGCTGCTGCGCTCCCGCCCCCACCAGCTGTCCGGTGGCCAGCGCCAGCGCGTGATGATCGCCTCGGGGCTGATGGTGCGACCGGGCCTGATCATCGCCGACGAGCCGACCACCGCGCTCGACGTCACCGTGCAGCGGCAGATCACCCACCTGCTGTCCGAGATCCGGCGGGACACCCGCGCCGCCATCCTGTTCATCAGCCACGACGTCGCGCTCGTCGGGGAGTTCTGCGACCGCGTCCTGGTGATGTACGCCGGCACCGTCGTCGAGGCCCTGCCCGCCGACCGCCTCGCCGACGGCGCCCGGCACCCCTACACCCGGGCCCTGGTCGCCTCGGTTCCGGACCTGACCGCGGACCGCGACCGGCCGCTGCCGACCGTCGAAGGCGCACCGCCCGACCCGCTCGCACCCGCACCGGGGTGCCCGTTCGAGCCCCGCTGCCCGCGCCGCCGGGACCACTGCGCCGAGCAGACCCCGCCGTTGGAGAACCTCGACGCCGACCACCGGGTCGCGTGCTGGTACCCGGTACCGGTGGCGGCGGACCCGGAGACGGTGACCGCGTCATGACCGGCCTTCAGGTGACCGGCCTCGTCGTCCGCCACCCCGGCCCGCGCGGCCCGGTCACCGCCGTGGACGGCGTCTCGCTGGAGGTCCCGTCCGGTACCACGCTCGGTCTCGTGGGCGAGTCCGGGTCCGGCAAGTCGAGCCTGGCCCGCGCGATCGTCGGCCTCACCCCCGTGCACGCCGGCCGGGTCCTGCTCGACGGCCGGGAGGCCCGCACCCGCACCGTCCGCGACCGTCGCCGGCTCGGCCGCCTGGTCCAGGTCGTCCTCCAGGACCCGGACACGGCGCTCGACCCGCGGATGACGGTCCGCCAGACGCTCGTCGAAGCGGCCACCGTCTTCCGCCGGCTCGACCGGCCCGCCCGCACCGAGCGCGTCACCGAACTGCTCGGCCTCGTCGGCCTGGACCCCCGGCTCGCCGACCGCCTGCCGCGCCGGCTGTCCGGCGGGCAGCGCCAGCGGGTCGCCATCGCCCGCTCCCTGGCCGTCGAACCCGGCCTGCTGATCGCCGACGAGATCACCTCGGCGCTCGACGTCTCGGTGCAGGCCTCCGTCCTCAACACGATCCGACAACTCCAGCGGCGGCTCGGGCTGTCCATGCTGTTCATCGGCCACAACCTGCCGGCGGTCTGCCACGTCTCCGACGTGGTGGCGGTCATGCGGCACGGCCGGATCGTCGAGACCGCCCCCACCGAGGCCCTCCTGCACACCCCGCGGCACCCGTACACCCGGACGCTGCTCGCCGCCGTGCCGAGCCTGCGCACGCCACCGCCCGAGGAGGGGCCGTCATGACCGTCGTTCGACCGGACGCCGTGGTCGTCGGAGCCGGGGTGATCGGCGCGGCCGTCGCCCTCGAACTCTCGCGCGCCGGGCGGCAGGTGGTCGTCGTGGACAAGGCCGGCGCCGTCGGCCACGGTTCCACCAGCGCCTCCAGTGCGATCATCCGCTTCAACTACTCCACCTTCGCGGGCGTCGCCACGGCCTGGGAGGCGCAGCACCTCTGGACGTCCTGGCCCGACCACCTGCGGCTGACCGGCCGCCGCCCGCTAGCCGCCTTCCGCCGCACCGGTGCCGTGCTGCTCGACTCCCCCGCGGTCGCACCGTCCGAGACCGCCGCCCTGTTCGAGCGCGCCGGCGTCCCGTACGAACGGTGGGACGCCCCGACGCTGCGCGGGCGCCTGCCCGGGATCGATCCCGGGCGGTACTGGCCGCCGAAGCCGGTGGACGACGACGCCTTCTTCGCCGACCCGTCCGGCGAGCTCGGCGCCCTGTTCACCCCGGACGCCGGGTACGTCGACGACCCTCAGCTCGCCGCCCAGAACCTCGCCGACGCCGCGGCCGAGCTGGGCGCCCGTCTCCTCCTCCACCACACCGTGGTGGCCGTCGACCGGCACGCGGAGCGGGTGACGGGCGTCCGCCTGGCCGACGGCGCGCGGATCGCCGCACCGGTCGTGGTCAACGCCGCCGGCCCGTGGTCGGGCGGCCTCAACCGGCTGGCGGGGGTCGGGGGCGACTTCACGATCGGTGTGCGTCCGCTGCGCGAGGAGGTCCACCAGGTCACCGCACCCGAGGACCGTGCCGGCGGCCCCGTGGTCGCCGACCTCGACCTCGGCACCTACCTCCGCACGGCCCCCGGCGGGCACCTCCTGGTCGGCGGGACCGAGCCGGACTGCGACCCGCACGAGTGGATCGACGATCCGGACGAGGCCGATCCCCGCCCCACCGCCCGGCGCTTCCGCACCCAGGTGACCCGGGCGGCGCGCCGGTTCCCGGCGATCCGGGTCCCCAACCGGCCCCTCGGCGTGGCGGGCGTGTACGACGTCGCCGACGACTGGACGCCGATCTACGACCGCACCGCCCTCGACGGCTACTACGTCGCGATGGGCACCAGCGGCAACCAGTTCAAGAACGCCCCGCTGGTGGGCCGCTTCCTCGCCACCCTGATCGACCGCGTCGAGGCCGGCCACGACCACGACGGCGACCCGGTCCGCTACCGCTGCGACCACACCGGCAACGTGGTCGACCTGGGGGCCTTCTCCCGCCGGCGCCCCGTCCGGGCGGACTCCGCGCGGACGGTCATGGGCTGACCGCGCGCAGCTCGCGCACGAGGTCCCCGACCACGCCGACCACGAACTCGGGCGCCTCTCGCGGGAAGTCGTGGCCCGTCCCCTCCGGCGTGTGCACCAGCCTCGACGCCGTCGACGCCGCCAGGTAGCGAACCCTGCTGCGGAGGTAGAAGCGGCTGATCCGCTCGGCCTCGACCGCGTCCCGGGCGTCGGCCAGAACCGCCTCGCCGCCGATGAGGTCCCGTGGTATCACCAGCACCAGCGGGAGGTCTCCGAGATCCCCGTCGTACACCACGGTGTCCCAGCCCACCCTCGCCAGCCCGGACGGCGACAGCTCCGTGAAGATCGACGCGGCGGCGCAGCCCCGCCCGGTCCGGCCGCCGGTGCCCCGCTGCGCACCGAACAGCTGCCGCACCGCCGTCAGCAGGAGGCCACGACGCATCGCCGCGAGCCGCCCGTCGGGCGGTGCGAAGGCGATGACTTCCAGGGGCGTCGGATCCAGCAGCACGAGGCCGGCCACCAGGTCCGGTCGGCGCCTGGCCACGTTCGCGACCAGCAACCCGCCGAAGGAGTGGCCGACGAACACGAAGGGTGCCCGTTCCCCCGCCGCCTCCAGCGCCGCCGGCAGTTCCTCCGCCTCGACCGCCGTCGTCCGGGGGAAGGGCCCGACGTCGCTCCAGCCCGTCCCAAGTCGGTCGACCAGCACCGACCTGGCCCGGGTCGACAGCATCGTGTGCAGCTCCCGGAACTCCTGACCGGGGGCGTGCCCGCCGGGCATCCAGACCACTGTCGGCCCACCCCCGGCCTCCCCCTCGGCGAGGACGTGCATCCGGTGACCACCCACGTCGACCAGTTGCCCCGGTGGCGGATTGTCCCGTTCCTCGCGGGTCACCAGGACCAGGTGCCGAACGGCTCCCGCCGCCGACAGCGCACCGACAGCCATCGCCAGGCCGCCGAGTGCCACCGCCCAGGCCGCCCCCACCGCGACGAGGCCGACGCCCGCTCCTGCCACCACCAGCGCGACCGGCACTCCCAGCCAGTCCCGGCTCAGCGCTGCGAGCAGGGAGTTCGCCATCCGTCCGTCCCGTCGCATCGAACCTCCGCAACGGCAGTCGAAAACCGATCCCTCCCCGTGTTGTTCCCTCCTCCGTCCGCGCCGACGCCAGGCCTTCCTCCCCGCCGTCGCCCGAGAACGCACCGCGCCCGATCGGGGACCGGGAGTCACCGCAGCCCTCCGGTGTCACCCGCGGACCCGGCCGTTCACGGACGGGTGAACTCCCCGCCGATCCCCCGCGCACCGATCGCCGCCGACGCGAGCATGGGCGGCATGACCACCACGCATCCCCCAGCCGAACGGGCCGCCCGGGCCCGCGCGGCCGAAGCCCAGCTCGCCGCCGACGGAATCGACGGGGTGGTGTTCGGCTGGGTCGACAACGCCGGGCTCACCCGGGTGAAGTCCGTCCCGCTCGCCCAGCTCGAACACGCCGCCGAGTACGGTGTCGGCGCCGTGCCCTGTTTCGACCTCTCCCTGGTGGACGACTCCTTCGCCACCGCGCCTTCGGGCACCGGCCCGGTCGGCGACCTGCGGCTCGTCCCCGACCTCGACCGGCTCACCCCGCTCGCCGCCCAGCCCGGCTGGGCCTGGGCCCCGGCCGACCGCTACACCCAGGACGGCACCCCGCACCCCGGCTGCCAGCGCCACTTCGCCCGCCGGGCCACCGAGGCCCTCGAACGGCACGGGTTCTCGGTGCGCGCCGGGATCGAGATCGAGTGGGTGGTGGCCGACGCCGCCGGGGCCCCCGCGACGACCGGGCCCGCGTACGGGATGACCCGCTTCATCGAGCGCTCCGGCTACCTGCGGGACGTACTGCGCGCCCTCACCGCCCAGGGGCTGGCCGTGCTCCAGGTTCACCCCGAGTACGCCGCCGGGCAGTTCGAGGTCTCGGTCGCCGCCGAGGGACCGGTCGAGGCGGCCGACACCGCGATGCTGGTGCGCCACACCATCCGGGCCGTCTCCGTCGGACACGGCCTGCGGGCCTCGTTCGCGCCCGTCTTCACCGAAGGCTCGATCGGCAACGGCGGCCACCTGCACCTCAGCCTCTGGCGAGAGGGCCTGAACCTCGGGCACGGCGGCCCCGGCCGCCACGGGCTGTTCCCCGAGGCCGAGCGGTTCCTCGCGGGCGTGCTGGCCGAACTGCCCGCCCTGCTCACCCTCGGCGCGCCCGGCGTCGCCTCCTACCTGCGGCTGGTCCCCTCCCACTTCGCCGGGGCCTACCGCTGCTGGGGCCTGGAGAACCGTGAGGCGGCGCTACGCCTGATCGCCGGCTCCACGGCCCGGCAGGCCAACGCCGAGCTGAAGTGCTTCGACGCCGCGGCCAACCCGTACCTGGCGATCGGCGGCGTGCTGGCCGCCGGACTCGCCGGCCTGGACGCCGGCCTGCCCCTCCCGCCCGAGACCACGAGCGACCCCGCCGCCCTCGGCGACGCCGAGCGCCTCCCGGCGAGCCTGCCGGAGGCGATCGACGCGTACGAGAAGTCCGACGTGCTGCGGCAGGCGCTCGGCCCCGAACTGTACGAGAACGTGCTGGCCGTCCGTCGGGCGGAGGCGGAGCTGTTCGCGATGCACACGGATGCGGAGGTCCTCGAGGCCGTCCGCTGGCGCTACTGACGAGCACCGGTTCCACTCCGCCGCCTCCCCGGCGACGCCACGCCCGCGACCCAGGTGGACGCCGGCGTGGCGTCGTCCGAGGTGAGGGAGCGGGGCAGGCGGCGTCGCCGTCGAGCGTGAGGAGCCGGGAGCGGCCCACCGATGGCCGGTTGGACGCTGCGGAACCCTGTCGGGTACGAGGGATGTCCGCATCAGCCCACTTCGGCTCTGCGTGAGGACTCAGGGGTCGGATCGGTGGCAGCGGGTTCCAGCGGCTTCGCCATGTAGACCGCATCGGCGCCGTAACTCGCGGGCAGCCCGATCTCGGAGCGAGTGCGGTAGCCCAGCGGGGCCCACACGGCCTGTGCGCCGAGGACGGCGACCAGCGAGGCCGTCCGGTAGCCGGCCGCCAGCGCGGTGCCGTGCAGGTGACGCATCATCCGTGGGGCGATGCCCCGGCCGCGCAACGTCTCGGTGATCACCACGTCGTGGGTGTGCAGATTGCTCCCCCGGTGGCTCTCCTCCACCGCGCCTTCCTCGGCCAGGCTGAGGTCCGGGCAGCGGAACAGCGGGTACGGCAGGGCGAGCAGGTAGCCGCCGAAGCGGCCCTCGTGCTCCAGCACGAAGCAGGTCGAGGGCGAGGCCCGGTGCCGGGAGCGCAGCGCCTCGCGGCCCTCGGAGAGGCCGCTGGCGGCGTAGGCGCGCTCCTCCAGCGCGACCACGGCGTCCCAGTCCTCCTCCCGGAGCAGCCGGATCCTGGTGTCGGTCATGAGTCGCCTCCGTCCGGGCCGCCGCCGACGCAGGTGTACGGCAGCGGCGCGAAGCCGTTGAACCCGCGGGTCGCGTAGGCGGTGGCGTACGCGCCGCAGGAGTGGATCCAGACCGGGTCACCGGAGGCGATCGCGCGCGGGACCCGCACCCGGCCGCCCTCCTGCGCGTACGCGTCGTCGCTGTCACAGGTCGGACCGGCCACCACGGCGTTGACGAACTGACCGCCCGGGTGGGTCGGGAACTCCAACCGGTACTGCAACTGGTCCATCTCGTACAGGCCGTTGAACTTGCCGCAGCTCAGGTACAGCCAGTCCTCGCCGGTGCCATCGAGGCGGTGGCGGGAGGTGAGCCGGGCAACATGGGCGCGGATCGCCCCGTGGTCGGCGACCAGGTGCCGCCCGGGCTCCAGCAGGAACTCCAGCGGCGCGGCGTTGACCGCGCGCAGCCGTTCCATGCCCTCGCGGATCACCGCGAACATCTTGTCCAGCGGCGGCTCCAGCGGGCGTCCGCGCCGGTCGAGGACGCCCAGGGCGGGCAGGCCGCCGCCGAGGTTGATCCGCTCCGGAGTGATGCCGCGCCAGTTGAGCGCCTCCAGGACGGCCGCCAGCGAGTCGATCGCCGCCCCCCACGCCTCGGCGGTCATCTGCTGCGAGCCGACGTGCACCGACAGCCCGGACGGCACCAGCCCGGCGGCGCGGGCGGCGTCGAGCACCCGAACCGCGTCCTCGGGCGAGCAGCCGAACTTGTGGCTCAGGCCCCACAGCGCGCCCTCGCCGGTGGTCGCGAGGCGGCAGAACACCCGTGAACCGGGGGCGTGTTCGGCGATCGCCGCGACGTCCTCCAGACTGTCAGTGGCGAAGTCCCGCACGCCCAGCCGGTAGGCCTCGGCGATGTTGCGGTCGGACTTGACGGTGTTGCCGTAGTGGATCAACTCGGGGGCCACACCGGTGCTCAGCGCCTGGGCGACCTCCTGCGGGCCGGCCGCGTCGAAGCCCGAACCGAGCCGGGCGAGGTGGGCGAGCACCTCGCCCACCGGGCAGGCCTTCATCGCGAACCGCACCGCCACACCGGGCAGTTCGGCACACAGCGCGGCGTACTGACGGCCGATGCCGTCCAGATCGTAGACGAGGGTGTCCTCGGTGGCGGCCGCGAGCGCGGCCCGCAGAACGCTGTGGTCGTGCTGGTCGGGGCGGGGCACGGTGAGTGCGTGCACGGTGGCCGGCGCGATCGACGCGCAGTAGCCGGTTCTGCCACGGTCAGCCATCCGGCGTGGTTCGGCGGTCGGGCGCATGTCGCTGGTCTGAGGCCTCACGTGTGAACTTCCGGTCCGACTAGACGATTGATGCCAAGGGATTTGCTGGCACGCATGAGATGAAGCGAGGGAGTCCGAAGGCCGGCTGTGACGCCTGACCCGGACTCCCTCTCCCGCCGCACTCTACGTACTTCCGGAGCCCGCTCCTCCACCTGCTGTGCACCCTGCACGGCCTGACCGGCGCGAGGGCCGACGAGCGCGAGCCCCGGCTCGGCAACTCCGCGCCGATCCCCACCTCTCCACGCCCTGCCCCGGGCTACCGTTCGACGTACAGAACCACCCGAACGACGTCGGTGTGGGCCTCCACCGC
Source organism: Streptomyces sp. FH025 (assembly GCF_017427025.1). GTDB lineage: Bacteria > Actinomycetota > Actinomycetes > Streptomycetales > Streptomycetaceae > Kitasatospora. The sequence continues at coordinate 3,042 of NZ_JAFLNG010000048.1, read as the reverse complement.
CTTGACGATCAGGTCGACCGGACGCACCAGGAGCCGTCGACGGCGCCCCGGGCTCCGAACGGCCCCTGACCGCAACTGCCCCCGGCGGGTCGGTCCGTTACGGACAGCTCGTGGAGAGGAGCCTGGTCAGCGCCTGGAGCCAGGTGGTCCAGAACCCCGACACCGGCGGCTACAACCAGCAGTGGAAACTGTGTCACTACGAGAACGACAGCGAGGTCTTCATCTTCCGCAACCGGTCGAACGAGAACTCCTGCCTGGGCATCTGGAAGCAGAACCCGAACGACCCGAACGAGGGGCTGGCCGACGGTTCCAACTTCAACGTGTCCGACTGCTCGGGTTGGATCTACGGCAACCAGCAGTTCCGGATGCTGCACACCTCGCCCCCTGACGTTCCGGCGCCCGGGCTCCGGGCCTCCCCTCGCCTCGGCCGCCTCCGGCGGTCCTCGGGAGGACAGTGATCGGGCGCGGAGCGGCGACGTGGTCTCCCTGCGCGTCCCTTCCGGTGAGCCGGGGCCGCACGAGCGTGCACGTGCGGCCCCGGAACGGCAGCGGGCCGCACGTGCGCTTCCCCCGTCCCCCGCGTCAGGCGAGCCAGATGTCCCGGACGGTGCGCAGCGGGTCGTGGTCCACGCGGGGTTCGACGGTCCAGCGCATGGTGGCGCGACCCTGGCGGTAGGGCGGCCAGGTGGCGCCGGGGTCGAGGTCGCGGATGAAGGAGACCCAGGCTCCGTGGACGGCGTCGGCCAGTGACTGCGGCGGCTCCGCGCCGAGCGCCGCCTCGACGCCTTCGGCGTCGAGCAGGTCGAAGGCGAAGGGCAGGTCGATGCAGTGGTAGGCCTGGCCGGTGCGGCCGGGGGCGGTGCCGGTCCAGTCGAACTGGTAGAGCCAGGTGGGCCGTCGGCGCTCGGCGCGGGCGTCGGTGAGGGCCAGGGCGGGGGCGCGGAAGAGCCAGTCGGTGATGGCGTCGCCGCCGTTCGCGCCCGGGTGCTCGGCGAGGAAGCGCGCCGCGCCCCGCTCGTCCAGGCCCAGGGCGCCGAGCAGGCCACGCAGTTCGTCCTCCGGCTCGGCGCCGCCGTCCCCGTCGGGGGCGGCGAACTCGTGCGCGGTGAAGCCGAGCAGCAGCGGCACCTCCGCGTCGGGCAGCGCCTCGGGCACCGGCAGTGGTATCAACTCGCCGTCCGCGAAGGGGGCGAGGGAGAGCATGGGCAGGGTGTCGCCGTCCGGGCCGGCCTCGCTGAGCGCGTCCTGGAGGTCGAGCAGGCGTTCGTCGGTCAGGACGCGCAGGGCGGCCGCGGTGGCGGGCACGCCGGTGCGGGCGGTGAGGGTGCGGCCGACGGCTTCGGCGGTCGCGCGGTCCTGGGGGCGCATCACCGCGCCGGAGACCGAGATCGCGGCACGGAACAGTGCCCGGGCGGACGGGGTGGCGAGCAGGGTCTGGACGGCGCCGCCGCCCGCGGACTGTCCGGCGACGGTGACCTTGGCCGGGTCTCCGCCGAAGGAGGCGATGTTGTCGCGGACCCACTCCAGCGCGGCGATCCAGTCCCGGACCCCGCGGTTGTCCGGGGCGTCCGGCAGGTGCAGGAAGCCCTCGATGCCGAGCCGGTAGCCGATGGAGACCACGATCACGCCGTCCCGGTTGAAGGCGGCGCCGTCGTACCAGGGGCTGGCCGAGCAGCCGGCGACGAAGCCGCCGCCGTGGATCCAGACCAGGACGGGCAGGCCGGCCGCCGGGGCGAGGTCGGGGGTGAACACGTTGAGGTTGAGGACGGACTCGCCCGGGATCGTCGGCTCCGGGATGGTGGTGACCTCGGCGAAGGGGCGGCGCTGCGCGGTGGGCCCGTAGGCGGTGGCGTCGAGCGCTTCGGTCCACGGCCGGGGCGCCACCGGCGCGGCGAACCGCAGCTCGCCGACGGGCGGCTGGGCGTACGGGATGCCGAGGAAGCGGGTGCTGCCGTCGGCGCGGCGCTCGCCGCGCACCGGGCCCCGGGTGGTGGGGACGACCGGGTGGTCCTGCGGTCCTGTGCTGGTCATGCGGTGCTCTCCAGTGGGCGTCACGAGCGTGGTGCGTCGTGCTCGATGTAGTGGCGGAGCCGGTTGAGCTCCTGGGGGTCGGCCGTCCGGACGCCGTAGGTGCGGTCGGCCGTGACGGGGGTGACCGAGACGTGCCCGTCCCGCAGCAGGGCGGTGGCGTCGGCGTCCGGGACGGTCTCGGTGCAGGCGTCGCCGGGCCGGTGCTCGCACTCGCCGAGCGTGATGGCGAAGCTGTCGGTGCCGGCGGGCTCGTAGGCGTGCCAGACCTCGCGCCCGTGGCCGACCCTGGTCCAGCGGGCGGCCTTGGCGGGGCCCGCGGCGGTGACGTCGGGGTAGTCGATCTTGAGCGCGAACTCCGTGCCGAGCAGGCCGCGGGCGCGGAGCCCGGCGATCAGGCGAGCGCCGAAGTCGGCGGTGGCCCGGTAGTCGGCGAGTGGGAAGAACACCCCGCTGTCGTCTCCGGCCGAGGAGAAGGCGAGCGCCGGAACGCCTTCCTCCACGGCGGCCAGGGCGGCGCCGACCGTTCCGGAGTCGTTGACCTGGGCGCTGACGTTGGGGCCGGAGTTGATGCCGGTGACCACCAGGTCGGGCCCGTCCGTCCAGCCGGTCCTGGTGGCGAGGGCGGCCCGCAGGGCGAGTTTCACGGTGTCGGCGGGCGTGGCGCTCGGGCTGTCCGGGCCGCAGGGGCCGGCGGTCAGGCAGACCCCGTAGACCGGGGAGCCGGACGGCGTGCCCGCGCAGTCGCCCCCGTAGTCGGCGGGCAGGTCGGTACGGCGGCCCAGGGTGAGGACACCGTCGTTGCTGACCGCGGTGCCCGCGCCGGAGCGCACCTGCCAGGGGGCCATCACCACCACGTCCGCTCCGGCGGCGCACAGCGCGCGGCGCAGTTCGTACAGCCCGAGGCCGTCGGAGTTCGACGCCTTGGCGGCCCGCATGGAGTCGTCGTTGGTGAGCAGGACGCGAAGGCCGGCCAGTGGGCGGGCGGCGGCGGGCCGCGGCTCGGCGGCCGAG